>JAATVM010000081.1 GCA_014523495.1 Nitrososphaerales archaeon TH1920 | reverse complement strand
CTATCTTGACTGGTTCAATTAAATAATGTATCTGAAAATAAGGTAATGCTCCATAAGGGAGAGGATTTGGATCTTGTTTTGCCATTGATTGATCTACGAGTTTTTGGGTTCAATCATATATCAATGTATGTAGTGCAGATCAATGCCATTATATTGAAGACTAATTTAGTCTGGAATAATGATAGGATTCAGATTGATGAGTCTACAATTCTGTAGTTATATTTACAAAATTTCACTTTAGTTTGGTTGAATTAACATTCCGAAGTAGGTCTATTTGCCCTCTGATCTCACCATTCTCATGATAAGGTGTATCAATATTCACAAAAGTACTTCCATTGCTCATTGCAGAAATCAATTCTGCTATCATTTTGCCTTTTAGAGGTCCCTTTAGATCGGAGCTATTGATATTTCCTCTTATTGATGTTCCCAGTTTTATTCCGTTCTTTTTGCTGTCTTTCAAAAGATCAACCACCGCCTCGCCATTTTCCCCCTTTTTTCCCAAGTGAATGTCAGCACTCGTTACATCAGATGATCCTGCTACCTTTATCTTGTACTTTATCACAGTATCATGAGTAGTAGTTCTAAATGAGGCATTACCATTTACACTTGTATTCGTTGGAGGAGTTACCTGATCACCTGACATTGTAGCAACAAATTTTACTCCCAGCACTTGCGTTGTTATTATTGTTGTGCCCGAGATAACGACTAGAGTAATGATCGCTAATACAAGCCTAGTTTCTGTGACATTCTTTAAAACCAATACTTTGTTATCTTGTTATTATCTTCATGTCCTAAAAGCCTTATGCTCAATGACAAATGCATATTAAGTTAGTACTGAAAGTAGCCAAAAAATAATACGATTTAATAAACTGCTGCCTTGTCTAAATAATTCTTCATTATTTAAGCTCGACAATTTCATCAAGAAAATTAGAAACCTCTGAAACCTTTACCCTTTCTTGCAACATTGTATCTCTATATCTTATTGTAACCGTATCATCTTTCATAGTTTGATTGTCAATAGTCAGGGCAAATGGTGCTCCTATTTCTTCGAGTCTTCTATATCTCCTACCTATAGAACCTGATTCATCATAAAATGTAGAATAATCTAACTTCAATTTTGAATATATGTCTTGGGCTTTTTCTCGCAGACCATCCTTTGTTACTAGTGGAAGAACTCCGATAAGTATAGGAGCTATTGGAGGCACAAGTCTTAATACTACACGCTTCGCTTCAATATCTTCATAATAAGAATGTTCCAATATTGAATAAATACTTCTGTCTATCCCCATCGATAGCTCAAACAGATGCGGTAGTACCTTAGCATTATCAGATGGGTCGATGACATTAAGATTTTGTTTACTTATCATGCTGTGTTTTTTTAAATCATAATCTGATCTATAATTGCATGCAACTAATTCCAACCATCCAACGCTAGTTTCAACTTCAAAATCAAAGGCTGTCGATGCGTAAAATGCTTTTTCTTCATCTGATAATTGTCTAAATCTAGTACGTTCCATAATTATCCCTGTCTTGCTGTAAAACAGAGTTAGGAGAGAAAGATAGTAAGCTACTAGTTTGTTTGGTAAATATCCTTCTCGTACTGCATCTTCTGCACAGATTGTGTGATATGAATTTTTAATGAATAATTTAAGCGATGTATCCTTAACCTGTTCAAATTTTGATAAATCATTTAATCTATTTGGATTGCAAAACACTTCAATTTCTGCTTGATAGAATTCCCTCAACCTCAATAGGCTCTGCCGAGGTGCAATCTCATTTCTAAAACTTTTACCAACCTGTGCAACTGCCAATGGAAGTCTTCCTCTCATTGTTTTGAAAATTCTCGGGAAATCTACAAAAATTGACTGACACGTTTCTGGTCTCAGATATGCTTCTTCCTTGGAAGGACCTATTTCAACTTTAAACATCATGTTGAATCTGCTTGATTCAAGAAAAGTGCCTTTACATGTAGGACATCTCAAATTATATTCTTCTACTATTTTATCAATTTCATTTCCAGAGAGTAATTCTGGTATTTCTTTCCCGGATTTTTCAGCAATATATTTATCTGCCCTGAATGTAGCCCCACAATTTTTGCATTTTATTACCGGGTCTGTAAAATTATCAAGATGACCTGAAGCAATAAATACACTTTTGCTCATTATCTGCGAACCATCAATTTCTATCATATCATCACGTCTCAATAATTCCCTTCTCCACAGTTCAATGAACTTGTTTTTCATATTGGTACCTGTTGGCCCATACTCCCAGAATCCTGCATGGGCATCTCCATAAATTTCGCAGCTGGGAAAGTAAAAACCTCGTTCAAGTGCGAGTTTCATAACAGTATCATAGGTATTCATTTTTCTCTATTCTCTTAGAATCTGTGATTCAACATGCATTTATTTTTCTTTCCAAATGATATTTGAAAATTTTCAACTGAAATTACTTGTGAAACAATGGAGCTACTTTCTAAGATCAAGCACTACCTGAAGATTTTTAGAATTGTCCCTGATGGAGTCAATGGGGGTCTCCATTATTACAGGTAAATCCTTTAATGATTTTATATTAAGTATTGACTTTAACCCGTCAATACCAATCTTCCCAAGACCAATATGTTCATGACGATCCAGATGTGAACCAATATCACCCTTAGAATCATTCAAGTGAATAAATTTAAGAACATTGAGTCCAACAATATTGTCAAATTTATTGATAAATTCGTTACATGCATCTGCGTTCTTCAAGTCATACCCTGATGCAAAGGCATGACAGGTATCCAGACACATGCCATATCCATTACGAGGCAACTTCTCAAAAATCACTGCTAAATCTTCAACTGTACTTCCTATACTATCTTTTTGACCTGCACTATTTTCTAATAATATGGTAACGTTCAATTTCTTTTTAAATGTCGATTTGTAATTATTGACCGCCTCTTCACAACTTTTTAACAACTGTTTTGTACCGTTATCTTTTCCCATTCCACGGTGACTTCCTAGATGTATGACAAGATATTCAATACCTAATCGGGAACATCTTATTAATTCATTTGTAAACGATTCTTTCGATTTTTCATATATATCACTATCTGGGCCAGACAAGTTAGGTAAATACGGCATGTGAACCGCAATGGAATTATTCTGAATCCCGCTTTTTTTTAGGTTAGATTTAAATGAATCAATTTCAAAATCTACAAGTTTCCTTTCTACCCAGCCCCTTGGATTTCTTGTAAAAATCTGAAACGCTGAACATCCTATATCAACTGCACTTGAAACCGAGTTTTGAATTCCTCCTGCTATGGAAACATGAAATCCAATCCTAAAGTTCAATTGGTTCTATGTTTGTTACTAGGATATTAAAGATTTGTATTTATTTTTATTACAGTATTTTATATTAATAAATCAAATCTAAATTGTCAATAAAATTGGGATCATCTGAGTTGGCAAAATACCCGTTCTTACAGGAGGCTTCAACATACATCCAAGAAACAAAGTTTGATTTTGAAGAATTTGATCGTCCTGAAATGATCCATATAATTAATAGGGCAGTGGAAAAATTGGAAAGTGAGCTTAAGGGCAAAATTTACTCAAATTTGGATGAATATGAAATTGAAATTATGACATTTTTGGTTTCGCTATTACTCATAAAATCAATTGGGGTGGAAGAAATATCAAGAAAATGTTCACTATTCGAAGCTATGAGAGTGGAAAAATTCCTATCTACAGATTTGAGCAATGAGAGATCTTTGCAAAAAAAGAAACTACTTGTTCAGAAGATCTTCCAAGAATTATTTAAAATCGATATAGATGTCGATTCAACTACAATTATCTGCAAATTGAGTATTGCTGATTATCTTCATAGAGCTTCTAAGATGAATGAACAAGAATGGAAATTGATTAACAGGTCGGTAAAAGATGGCTATGTATATCTTGATACTGATGAAGCAGTAAGGTTAATTCGTAATGAATTAAGCAATTTGATCTATACTCGAATAAAAAATATGAAAGTCTCTGAAGTGCCAATTTTAATAAAATCAAAAGCAGATGAACTAAAACGGAAATATTCGGGACGTTATGTTTACAGGAATCAATTCAAGATACTAGAATACCCTCCATGTATCAAACATGCTATGGAAATTATAAACAAGGGCGAAAATCTTCCACATTCTGCTAGATTCATGTTAGCAACTTATTTGCTGGCTATTGGTAAAACAGAGGAAGATGTAATCGAAATATTCAAGAATTCTCCCGATTATAATGAGAAAATAACTAGATATCAGGTAGAACATCTTGCAGGAAAGAAAGGCAGCCACATAAAATATTCAGTGCCTTCTTGCGACAAGTTAAGAAGCGAAGATTTATGCTTTGCAATTAAAGAATGTGAAAATTTAATAAATCCCATTCAATTTGGGAGAAGGAAATTTAAATAATTGAATCAAATCGGAAATCCAACTGAAAGTATTGATTTTCTTAGAGAGGTATTTAGAAAGTACTATTTTGAGAATAAATATTTCCCATATTTATACTCGATAGAAAAAAGAGAATTTGGATACAGGAAATTTGATTCTTTGGTGGTTAGGCATCTTTCTTTTAAAAATGCGGGTGAACTTGTAGCAGAATTAATAAGAAATGTTCCCTTGGACGTATATTATTCAAACGCTTATTACGGATTACCTTCAAATCCGATTAATGAAAAACAGTGGGAAGGTGCCGACCTCATCTTTGATATTGACATCAAGGACTTGAATATCCCATGTTTTCAGGATCATTCCTATTACATTTGCAATTTGTGCGGGTTCGTAAATTCAGACCAAAAAGTATGTATTAATTGCAATAAGGGGAAAACACTTGATATTTCAATACCTTGTAAAAAATGTTTCATCGCCATTAAAAAAGAAGCAGCAAAGCTACTTGATTTTTTGTGTTCGGATCTTGGAATAAAGGAAACGTTTATAGAGATATTCTTTTCTGGAAATGCAGGATTTCACTTTCATGTAAATGATCCTAATATAAGGAACTTGGATTCTAACTCAAGATCCAATGTTACAGATTATATCATTGGAAATGGCTTTATGTGTGAAAGTATAGGAGTCCGTAAATCTCGTAATGGGTTTATGATAAAGTTACCGAAAGGTGGTATAATGACTGGATGGAGAAAAAAAATCGCATCGAATTTGGGTATAAATCAAAAATCAGAATTAAAGCTCAAACATATAGTTGAAACCAGTGGAGGATATGAAGGTTTTAGAAATGAAATTAATAAGATTACTAAAAAATTTGGAGTACATATTGATGGTCCAGTTACCAATGACATACACAGAATTTTTAGATTGCCTGGTAGTATTAACGGTAAAAGCGGCTTGATTAAAACAAAATGCGATGATTTGGAATCATTTAATCCCACTAACGATGCGTGCATGCTGAGTGATTCTGAAGTCTGTATTAATTTAAAGACCAGTCTGAAAATTAATCTAAAAAATAATAATTTTAGATTAGATAATACATTGGAAAAAGTTCCCTCTTATGTTGCAGTATATCTGATATGTAAGGGATTGGCTACAATTAATAAAAATAATTAACGATAAAAAGATAACTTGGAATGTAGCAGGCAAGAACCGTCAATTTTAATGATGCATTTAAAGAGATATTTTGTTGTTCAAATAATTGATATCAGTTAAATTAATTTTACCACTTTTTATTAAAATAAATTTGATAAATGACAGCAAACAAGTCTTATTATTGTAACCATTGGTTTGGTGGAACTATCCCGTCCAAGGTCACTATAATATCAAAATCTGTCATATTAAATAAAGAATAATTATTATTATAGGTTCATGATTGGTAAATAGTAAGAATTTGAGCGTACTAGTCGTTGACAATGGTTCTCCTTATGTCACGGATATAACTTCATGCTTGGAAAAGATAGGCCAAAGTCATATTATGAAGAAATATGATGAGGAATTCTTACTTTCAAATCACGAGAAAGTAATATTATCAGGCCGTCAAAGAAATAAAAAGCAAATCAATGCCATAAATTCAAAAATTATTAGAACTTGTTTTAATAATGAAACGCCGCTGTTGGGTATATGCTATGGAGCAGAAATCATTGCACTTACATTTGGTGGCTCAATACAGAAAACTGGCTACGTCCAGGGGTTGAACAGAATTAATATTGAAAAACCATTAAAACTATTGAAAGAAACGTATTGCAATGTTTATGAAAGCCATTCATATGTTATCTCACATTTGCCAGAAA
The DNA here is from genome assembly GCA_014523495.1 of Nitrososphaerales archaeon TH1920. GTDB lineage: Archaea > Thermoproteota > Nitrososphaeria > Nitrososphaerales > Nitrososphaeraceae > TA-21. Next base: position 1,903 of record JAATVM010000081.1, on the reverse strand, counting down.
ATTTTGTTTGCGTCGCAAGCTCTTCTTCAACTAAGCATGAAATATTTTGTCACAAGTCTAAAAGAATCTTTGGTACACAATTTCATCCAGAAAAAAGTGGAAGATGCGGTCTAGATCTGATTCGTAACTTTGTAAATTTGTAACAAGAATTTTATTTTCCCTCGCTGTAACCATCATTATTGAAATTAGATAATGAACATGCGCTTATCCTTCCATTAATTGAAAACAAAAAAGATCATGTTTGTCTTCCATTGGCAATTAATGTAGTCTTGAATTATTGGGGTGAATATAATCTTGATAGAGAAGCACATGAAAGATCAAAAAAATACAACGGTATTAAAGGTTCCATCTTTATCGAGGGCATTGAAATTGCAGAGGCTCGTGGTTTTTTAGTAAATGTATATAAAAGCAATTTGCAAGGCCTAAAGAAAAAGATAGATCAGGGAATTCCTTCCATAGTTATTTTGCCCGGCTTAAAGGAAACTATTCAGCATGCAACGGTCATTACAGGATATGATCCTAGCGAGAACAGAATAATTACTTATGTTCCAGAACCAGATACAATAGGATCAATACCTGAAAAAAAATTCTTAGAGCTTTGGGAACAAGACGGTTCCATAGCTATCACAATTATCCCTAAAGATATGAAGGATATAAATGATAAAGACGATTCAAACTCAGATCCTTCATACAGGATGTGTTTCGAATCTGAGAGGTTACTCTATACCAATAAAGTAACAGAATCAATTGAAAAATTAAGAGAGGCTATTGAAATTAACAATAGTAATGATCTTGCATTGGATATGCTCGGATCTATTTACAACGAAATAAAATCTGATGAAGCAAAGAAGTATTTTGAAGCATCCATCAAATTCAATCCAAAATTTTACCTAGCTTATCGTGGAATTGGAAATTATTATCTTAGGAAAGAAAACTATCTTCTTGCTGAAAAATATTACTCATTGGCAATTTCTATAAACCCGAATAGATTTGGTCCTATTTATAAGAATAGAGGAATTGTTAGATTAAAATTAGATAACAACAAGGGCGCATCGTCAGATCTCGTCACTTATCTAACCTTATGTCCAAACGCACATGATAAGAATGATATCGAATTGGCCATAAACGAACTTTCTTCTAAAATTTAGTAATGAATTTAAATTAGATTAAAATGCTTGCAATAAGCAGTTAATTTATTTCAAAGACTGTTTATTAAAGTGAATCAATTTTTTAGAAGTCTTACGTACATGAGCAAACCTAAATATATGATCTAATTATGCTGAGGGCATTATTAATTCCATCTAGACCATCTGATACCTTCTTTATTTTCAGAACGTTCTCTAAATAGGATTGATCATCGAGTATCTTATGAATCGCTTCTGCTACTTGATAAGCCTCTATTTTTGAAGGTTCAAGTCTGATCCCAATTTTCATTCTTTCAACTTTTTCTGAATTCCCAAGTTGTTCTCCATGATTAGGAATAGGGATTATTACTACGGGTTTTCCGTGTTCTATTGCTTGAGAAATTACTTCATGACCCGCTCTGATCACAATTAAATCACTTAGAGCAAAAATTTCATCCCGTATAGGACACCATTCATAATACCAACCTGTAGATGAAATTTTTCTAGGTATAGTATTCCCTTTCGGTTTGCCTTCAGAAATAATATATTGTATATCCTTTCTAAAGTACTTGGAAGCGTCCATAATTGTTGAAATCAAATTGAGGCGAGTTTCGTACGGGCCGCTGATATGTATGAATATTATTGGTCGTTTCTTGTCCAGATTTAAGGAGTGCAAGGCATTTTCTATTGCTTGGTTATCCTCGCGCCATTTTGGTGTAGTAAATCCAATGTAGTGCATTTTCCTTTTAACAGATTCCAAATTCCAAATATTATGTTCT
>JAATVM010000080.1 GCA_014523495.1 Nitrososphaerales archaeon TH1920 | reverse complement strand
TTCTTAGCTACGCTCAATTAAGAGAATATCTTTCTGTACTTATTGAAAATAATCTACTGGAACATTTAGAAGGCTCACAAACCTACAAAACGACCGAAAAAGGATTGAACCTCTTAAAGATGCATAACGAGATCGGAGAGCTTCTACAATCCCCGATGAGAGAGTCAAGAATACAATAAAATAAAAAATAAACCCATCCCTCATGATGGGATATAATATCACTTTTTCATGCAACCTATTTCACAATAAGCAATAAATTTTACCCATGTTAAATATTGTTACCAATGTCGATATATAAAAGCTGTTCCTAGTGAAGATATTGACTTAAAATCAAAAAAAATTATGGAGCGGAATCAAATACTTTCTCTACGCAAACAGATGCGTCAGCGTTATTGATGCCCAATAGAGCTGTCATTACTGTGTCGAATTTTTGGAATCGAATACCTTTTCTACGCAAACAGATGCATCGGCGTTATTGAGACCCAATAGTGCTGTCATTACTTTGTCGACTTTTGTTGCCGTTACATTGCCAACTTCAACCGTATCCGTTACTGCAGCGCTTCCATCATCATTAAGTTTTGATACACAATTTTTCTCGTCCAAGGTTACTCCGTGTGCATGCCATTGAGTATCGTTAGCCACTTCTGCACTATCATCCGGAACTTCGACTCCATGCGATACCACAGCGAAAATACCCTTATCGGTTACAAAGGCGTATGCGTATATTTGACTTGCATTTTCTGGTGTAGATGCTCCAGCTTTTCCGTCAACAGTTAACCAAGGCTTTCCATCCTTGATGCCAAAATCTTTTATCTTGAAATCATTTTCGTTCAATTTGCCTTCCTGAGCTGCCACTATGTTACTTGTGAGTGCGGTATTTAGGAATACTAAACTGCCGACTGCAACAAATGCTAATAGAATTGCTAATGCACTTCCTGTATGTTTTTTCAATGTAAAAACTTAGCTAACAGTGTACTATATATATTTTATAAAACAGTTAAATAGATCTAAATTTTTAATGGATTTTTATGTATGTTTAAAAAAGATTCAAAAAAAGTCTATAATTGAGACAAAATTTTTGATAGGTTCACAAACGTCCGAGCCCGTCACGATATTAAATATAATATCACTTTTTCATGTAACTTATTTCATTGTAAAGACATCTTTTCTCTCACAGAGCTAAATATTTGATTGGGTCTGAGAATTGAAATACCGGCTAACCTATTTATGATTTGGATCAATATTATCCAATTTGGATTATTTAGATTTACTTTCATATCCAAGTCGCTAGTTACAGTTGAAATAATATCTTTAGAATGTAATTTCGTGTGCCTTTTTTCTATCATGACCATAAAAGTTTCATCTTCACAAATTTTTTTACGTAGCTGCTTGATAACATTGTGAATTTCAATAATTTCTGCTTTACAAACTCTTTCTAATGGTATAATTCTAAGAACATACCTAAATCGCCATGGTTCCGTGTTAACTATTTCTCTACAATGCTCCACTATTTGAAAGGGATCAAGAAGAGTATTTGCGAGTATAATACCCGAAATAGTAGTAATCTCAATTGAAGCTTCCTTATCACCTAGCGTATCTAAAAATAAGGATAATTCATCAACAGCATCAGTTTCTCTGTTTCTAAAGGTTGTTACCAGCAAATTATGATTCATAATATTCATCATGAATAAGACGTCTTAACTCTTATGGTAATAATCTATTCGACTGTAATTTTTTATCTGAATCCATTATTTGCAATTATGATTGATCTAATGCATCATGTAAAAATTTTATTAGAATTTTTGAAAAAATCCGATGTTTTTAATATACCATAATATATTGTAATATATGTAATGAGTCAAATCAATATAGTTGAAAATAAACCAGCTTTATTGATTGACGTATTTAATGATAATAAAATTAACAGAGCATTGGTAATCAGTGACTTACATATAGGTAACACTTATTGGCTACAAAATAGTGATATTGCTATTGATTGGTATCATATCATAAAAGAGATTGAAATAGAATTAAGAGATATTGTTGTTTCAAACAAAGTAAATTCTATTGTACTACTCGGTGACATAAAAAATAATATCTATAAAGTAGGAAAGGAAGATTGGAATCTTATCCCTGATTTTCTACGTTCACTCTCTGAAATCTGTGAAGTGTATTTGATTCCTGGAAACCATGATTCAAAAATTAGATTGATTACACCAGACAATATACATCTAATAGGGGTTAAAGGGCTGGTATTGGGTGATATTCTCTTAACACATGGACATACTTTTCCCTCAGAGCTTAGATCCGATATCAATAAAATAATCATGGGACATATACATCCGACATTTTTCAGAGAAAATAGTATTTTGAATGGACAAAAAATCTGGATTTTTCTAAAAGTAAAAAAAGAAGCCATATTTGCAAGTAGGAAAGGAACTTTGGATCTTGTATTGTTACCCTCATTTAATAAATATGTTTACAGTACCGGTAAAATGAAAAATAAGAAAACTAATTCACCCATTTTAAAAAAACTATTGAGGCACGAAATTATAGATAAGTGTTTGATTGTGTCAATAGATGGTACCATTATTGGGAATGAAAATATTCTAAGGGATATTTTTCAATCCTGACTTTAATTAATATGATATTTAGACAATGGATTTATTGATGGTTTATTCTTGTTTCTCCACTCTAAGCAATGTATAAAAGAAATTGCGGACTCTACTGTGGTAAGAACCGGAATTCCCATTTCAACAGCTTTTCTTCTGATTTGATATTCATCGTCCAGCATTCCAACATACTTTTCTATAGTAGAAGTTGATGGAATATTTATGATGAAATCTATTTTTTTGTCATAAAGGAGTTCTGAAATATTTGGTTTCCTTATTGGTTCGCTTATCTTGTGCACTTCTCGAACATTTGCGGTGATATTGTTTTTAATAAATTCAGCTGTGTGTTCAGTTGCTAATATTTTAAATTTCATAGATTTTATAAGTGAAATTAACGAAAGCATTTTTTCTTTATTTTTTTGTCCACCTATGGTTATTAAAGCCGATCCTGAAAGTGGTAAATTATATCCTGCTGCTTCGTAGGCTTTTGAGAGGGCATCATAAAAACTGTTTCCGTGACAAGCAACTTCACCTGTCGATTGCATTTCAACTCCTAATACTATATCCGAACCTTCTAATTGCATAAATGAAAATTGAGGCACTTTTATTCCAAAGCCACTAATTTTTAACCATGGCTCATTAAGCCCGTCAGGTAAAGTACCGTTTATAATTGCTTTAGATGCTAATGAAATCAAATTAATCCCAACTATTTTTGAGACAAAAGGCGTAGTTCTTGACGCCCTGATATTTGCCTCTATTACATATACTTCCTCATCCTTAACCAAATACTGAATGTTAAGGGGACCTTTTACTTCCAATTTTCTTGCTATCATATTGGAATAATCTACTATTGTATTCATTGTTTGTCTATTCAATCTCCATGGTGGTATACACATCATTGCATCTCCAGAATGGATACCTGCATTATCGATGTGCTCAATTAATGCACCTATGATGACATCCTTTCCATTACATACTGCGTCTACCTCAACTTCGGCTGAATCCTGAAAAAACTTGCTGATTACAATTGGATGTTCGGGACTAACTTGGGCGGCTTGATTAATATACCGTTCTAATTGTTCTTCATTCCAAATTACTTTCATTGCAGCACCACTTAAAACATATGAAGGCCTTACTAAAACTGGGAATCCTACTTTTTGGGAAAAGGTTTTCGCTCCATTTAGGTTTGTAAATTTATTCCACGGAGGTTGCTTTATATTCAATGAATCAAGTAATCGACTAAATTTTTCTCTATCTTCAGCCATATCAGTATGTATGCTATCAGTACCAATAATACGGACATTCAGTTGTCCTAATTTAGGTACAAGATTATTTGCTGTCTGTCCTCCAACACAGGTAACTATTCCTTTTGGGTTTTCCTTTTCATATATATCTAGAATTCGTTCCAATGATAATTCTTCAAAATATAATCTATCGGATATGTCATAATCAGTAGAAACTGTTTCAGGATTACAATTAATGACTGATACAGATTTTATTCCGTTATTTTTTAAACCCCAGACCATATTGACCGTCCCCCAGTCAAATTCTACGCTGCTCCCAATTCTATAAGGTCCTGCGCCAAGGACCATTACAGAATTTTTGTCTTTTTTAAAAACAATATCCTCTTTGTCTCCACCATAAGTTAGATAAAGATAATTTGTTTTTGCGGGCCATTCTGCAGCCAGGGTATCTACTTGTTTTACCACTGGATTGATACCCAATTTTTGCCTCAATTTTCTTGCGCTTATTTCTTTCAGACCTAAACATTTTCCAATCTGCAGATCAGAAAATCCGTATTTTTTTGCATCTCGCATTAAATTCTCAGAAATATCAGATACATCTACATCTTTTAATTTATCATATAAATCTAAAATATTTTTGATTTTTATTAAAAACCATGAATCAATTGTTGAAAGTTTACTTATTCTTGATATGGGAACGCCCAATCTCATCGCTTTAACAACATCAAATAATATTTCATCACTTGGATACAATAATTTTTGCTCAACCAATTCTAATTCTTCCTTTACATTTTCCTCATTTCCAACCAAACCCAATTTTCCGGTATCATTCATTCTAATTGCTTTTTGTAAGACTTCTTCAAATGTTCTGCCAATTGCCATTACTTCTCCTACTGATTTCATACTGGTACCAATCCTTCTATTGACCAATTCAAATTTTCTGAAATCCCATCTAGGCATTTTTAGAACTACGTAATCTAACGAAGGTTCAAAACATGCAGTGGTAACTTTAGTTATACTGTTAATCAGTTCTGTGAGCGAGTAACCGAGACCCATTTTTGCTGCCATATATGCCAATGGATATCCTGTTGCTTTGCTAGCTAGTGCTGACGACCTCGAAAGTCTAGCGTTTATTTCGATTGCACAATAAGATTCGCTTAATGGATCTAACCCAAATTGAATATTGCATTCTCCTATTATGCCACAATACTCTATGGCCCTAATGGCAGCAGAACGCAATTTGTGATATTCTTCATTATTGATAGTCTGTGATGGGGCAATAACAATATTGTCTCCTGTATGAACTCTCATTCCTAAAACATTTTCCATATTGCAAATTGCAATACTGTTACCCTTATTGTCTCTCATCATTTCATATTCTATTTGTTTCCAACTTCCAATATATTTTTCAATCAAAACTTGATTTACTAAACTTAAAGATAGTCCGCGTTGAACAATTTCTTGAAGCTCATATTCGTTATACGCAACTCCTCCTCCTTTGCCTCCAAGAGTGTATGCAACCCTTACTATTATTGGATATCCTATTTTATCAGCGACATCCAAAGCTTCTTTCAGATTATATGCTGGAGCACTCTCAAGAACCGGGACGTTACTCTTTATCATTGCGTTTTTAAATTGCTCTCTATCTTCAGTAATCTTTATGCTATTTATCGGAGTACCCAGTACACGTATTTTATATTTATCTAGAATTCCATCATCATGTAAAGACACTCCACAATTTAACGCGGTTTGACCGCCAAAACCTAACATTATTGAATCAGGAAGTTCTTTTTGTATTATTTGTCTGATATAATATCCATTTACTGGTAACAAATATACCTTATTTGCGAATCTCGTATCTGTTTGAATCGTTGCTATATTTGGATTTACCAATATGGTCTTAATTCCTTCTTCGGACAAAGCTTTGAGGCACTGTGAACCGGAATAGTCAAATTGGCGGTCAGAATTTCTGACATTCGCCCGCTTCTCCGAT
>JAATVM010000079.1 GCA_014523495.1 Nitrososphaerales archaeon TH1920 | reverse complement strand
CATGAATCATTACCACTGCAGGAAGTTTGTCGCTCAAAGTATCGTTTGATAAAACAGGATATACTAGATATCCTGATGAATCCTGATAGTATTCTACAGTCTTATTTTGCAATTTCACGCTATTGTCGACAGTTGTAGATGTGCCCAGTTTTGAAACATTTGTTTCCGGGTTATCAAATTGTCCTTCTACGATCCCCATGTAGCTAAAAACAAGGATCATAGAACCAAAAAGTATAGACAAGATAAATGATAGCGCGAATCTAGACATACGATTATTGGGCCTTACATCTATTTATGTCTAAATGTGGTACCTGAAATCATTGGTATAAAACTGGTATCCACAAAAACAAATGTCCTCTTCTTTAGATATTAATTAGAATCGTAAGCTAAAATTCGTATTTTCTTCTCAATATTTTGAATCCAATGTTTGGTCCCATCTGTCGTCTAAACGCAAGCTCTATCCAGAGCAGTGCCAATTGTTCTAACATGCGCGCGTTGACAAGTGGCCCTACATCAACAACATCAAAACCAATATCAGTGGCTAGTTCTTCTACAACTCGCTTCGCATGGATATCGTCACCACATATGAAAAGATCTGCCCTATCTGAATCAAATATTGGATTATTTAAGGTCCTGGCTCCTATTGCGTTAAAGGCCTTTACGACTGCGGTAGTATTAGCTAATTTAGCGATTTTTTCAGCTACCGAAATATCGTCTAAAGCTAATCTTTTTAGATCCGGTGTTAGTGGATTAGTTGGATCTATCAATATCTTACCTGACAAATTCCCTGCACTGAGTATTGTTTCCTCAACTGCAGTCCAAGGTATAGCAAATACTATGACATCTCCAAATGTGGAAGCTTCTCTGATATCTCCGACCTTAAAATTTTCATCCATCTGAATCAGTTTTTGTATGTTACGAGATTGAAGATTGCGAACACCAAACATAATTTCATGACCCTTTTGTCTCCACCTCTTTCCAAGGGTTCCGCCTACATCCCCGGCGCCAAATATCCCGATTTTCATATTACTTTATATTGTAATCGGATATTTTAAGAGCTGTTACCTAGAAATAATTTCTAATAACCTCGCGGCATACTGGTACTGATTATTTTAGAAGGGTTTGACTTTAAAGGACAGGTATCATTTACCTACAAATGAGTTTAAGACATTAATCACAGCAAACTTTCTATGTAATGAAGTCATACTAATATTAGATAATAGGATGGATATGTCAGTATCTTGTTCAAGTTGCGGTAAAAAGCTTCAAGATTATCCCACATATTGTCATATGTGTGATGACTATTTTTGCTCCGATCAATGTCATATGAACAAGCACAACAAACAGTGGCAAAAATTTTGATTCTTCAGCGTATAATGAGAGTCCAATTATAAGCTAAGATTTGTAATAAAATGTATAAAAATAAAAAATTATGGTTCTACGAAAGAGAACTAATATGAGTACAGTTGATATAAGGAAATTTCATATAACGGAGAAGATTCATATTTAAAAATGGCAGAGAGCATTGGATCATTCTCTTTTGACGTGACAAAGAGGATTCTCTGCACATTATACCATGACGGTACAACAAAAAAGACCACCTTAGCCACAAAAACTCGGTTAAATTACAACGTGTGCTTAAGATACATCAAGATGCTAAAAGTTCTTGGATGGTTAGATGTCAGTTCCGAGATTTCGATAACTGAAACTGGAAGAAATGTTATGAAAAGATTAATAAATCAACCTTCCACTGATATCGAGAATGATTTATCATCCTGTATGAATCCAAATTCGTCTGAAGAGCACATTGAAAAAATTTCTAATCAACAAAAGCTAAAATCTAGTAAAAGATTTGATAAAGTTTCTAAGTACAATCCAAACATTATGATTGTTGATGATGAACCCGATGTACTGCTAACCTACGAATCATTTTTATCTATTACAGGATTCATTGTGAATACTTTTGCAGAACCTTATCAGGCACTGAGAGAATTCGCGTCGAACCCGAAGCTGTATGATCTAGTTATTCTGGATATAAGAATGGAAAATCTGAATGGTCTTCAGCTATATCAAAGTATGAAGGCAATGAACCCATCTTCTAAAATTATATTTGCTTCGGCTCTTGATGCTGCAAAAGAATTAACGTCTGTCCTTCCAGATATAGATTTCCAGGACATTATAAGGAAACCTGTCGAGAGAGAAAATTTTATCAGGACTGTTAATATTGCACTTGGCACATAATTGCCAATTACAGGTACTCAAAATAATAATATGAGTATGTCCTATCTGAGTCAGAGTTTCAATCACCGACACAAATGGATTTCCTACTATTAGCTGGTAGGATGACCAATGAAAATTAGATAAAAATGATGGTTTATGTATTCTAATTTCCCTGTTCTGCATTCACACTTTATAAATAGATACGTACGACAGCTAAAGTTATTCTGTGATCAGTATTTGAAAAGTAAGCATTGTTTAAAAACAACAAATAAAAACTAACATTGCATTTAAATGGATACCACCTACTTTAGTAAGGCAGGAGCAAGTGATGTTTTCGATGACAAAAAGCCTGTGTCTGATATAGCCGGTGGTAATAAGACATCTACATCTACTTTTGACAAATTAATTCCTGACCCTTTAAACCTCTCTGCCTTTCAAAGTGAACAAAATGATACCGATCGAATCCCGCTTACAAACTCGGAGAAACTTTGTGTGAGTGTAATTGACATTGTAGGTTCCACCAGTATAGTGTCAACGATTGGAAATTCTAAAGATATTAGAAAGTTTTACGAGATATTTCTTAACAGCATAGCAATTCTTCTTATGAAATATCGAGCCAAGATTATCAAGACTGTTGGCGACGGAATAATATCTTATTTTCCGGATACGACAGATACTACTAACGTGCAGCCGTTTGAGAATGTTCTGGAATGCTGCTTTGCTCAGATAGAACAACGTTTCGCGATCAATGAAATGCTTGCGTCACGGCGATTACCTACAATCAGGTATAGAGTAAGTGCCGACTTCGGAAAAGTAGAAAGAGCTCGATTTGGCGGGTCTGATAGTGAGGATTTGTTTGGCCCTACAGTAAATGTTTGTTCCAAAATAAATTTATTTGCGCCACCTAATGCTATAGTAGTAGGAAACGATCTTTACCGAATAATAAGATCATTCAAGCAACTTGATCATGCATATAAGTTTGATGAAATGGATAGTTATTATTGTGGATCAGGAAAGTTCTCTTACCCACTTTATTCACTCTCAATGAAACAGAGAATCACCCCCGTAAATCCACTAAACAGCTCTCTGGGTGAAATAAAAATGCACGCCATTAAGGGGATAAAATCCTCACGAATTCCAAAAATTTTACTTATAGACGATGAATTAGATGATTTATTTGTGCTAGAAAAATTGCTAGTACATGGCGGATTTGAAGTAAAATCATTTTCCAGTCCTCGAGAAGCACTTAGACACTACGCAAATGGAGATCCTTCATCATACGATCTAGTAATTAGTGACATAAGAATGCCGGAAATGAATGGTTTCCAAATGTATCACAAGCTTAAAGCAATTAACGATGATGTAAATATATTGTTTGCAACATGTCTCGAAATAGCCGAAGAGATTTTAACATTGATTCCTGATTTACAGCCACATCAACTAATTCAGAAACCAGTGGAGAAAGAAAAATTTATTGAAATAGTGAAAAAAAATATCCGCTGAATATACTTGTATTATGACATTACGTCTCCCAAAAATAAAACAAGATGAGTGGCATGATACGATATGAACTTTTAGTGCCAAATATTTCAAATTGTTCCCTTATTGCTGGAGATGTCCAAGTTGCCATAGTCTTGAGCGGTGACACCTGAAATTCTACCAAATTCAACATTTAATTGCCTATTGTATTTGGAATATTGTATCTGCGGAGCAAACTTACAATTAGTAAAGGAAAAGAAAATTAGTGTCATGGTTTATTATTAGGAGTATAACTAAATGTTCTTCTCTTTACCAAGAATTTACAAGATTGGAATTCTCTCCGTGATAACAATAGTCATATTCTCATTTGCGTTATTTTATTTTATTCAAACTGTAACAGAGAATACTGTTAGGAGTAATCTCTTAGCAGAACAAATTGATCGACAGCGGACTGATACAAGGAGTCTGTCTCAACATATAGGTTCAGATCTAACACTGGTTATGACAGTTCTTGATGGAATGACAAATTCTATATACCTTCAGCAAGGGGAAATGTATTCAGAAAAAGCAAAGAGCGTGAT
>JAATVM010000078.1 GCA_014523495.1 Nitrososphaerales archaeon TH1920 | reverse complement strand
TACTTGCATAATGATACTGGAGAAGATAACGCTGATGCACATTTAAAACGTCAGATAATGGGACGAGAGACAATAGTTGCAATCACAGGTGGTAAGCTTGATTTTGGGCCTTGGGAACAAATCTTTTATGGTGAATTTGATGGTCTCCGAAACAAAAAGGTTCTGGTAAAAGTCATAGGAGAATAAACCCAAATCTAATAAGAATAAATTCAAAAAATTGAAAATTAATTTGTTACTGCAAATCCATTTATCATCTATGGACAGAGTCGATTGATTTATTAGATCATTACAAGTTTTTGTATTTATGGAGCCATTTCGTGTTGATAAAGATTCTTTAGGAGAGGTCAAAGTTCCCTCTAATGCTTACTATGGACCGTTTACAGTAAGAGCTTCAAACCAATACAAAGTAACAGGTCAGAAAGCACACATAAACATGATAAGAGCGTTTGCTATGATTAAACGTTCTGCAGCGCTTGCAAACAGAGATTTGAATATACTATCTGCAGAGAAAGCCGATCCAATAGTAAAAGCATGTGATGAAATACTCTCAGGCCATTTATTGGATCAATTCATAGTTGATACGATAAATTCAGGTGCGGGAACCGCCTTCAACATGAATGTAAATGAAGTAATTGCAAATAAAGCTCTTGAAATTAGTGGTCATAGAATTGGAGATTATTCCTTCATAAATCCTAATGATCATGTAAATATGTCACAGTCTAGTAACGATACTTTTCCAACAGCAATGCATATCGCATTATTAATGAATATGAGAGAAGTTGCAGATTCACTTAACTCACTTATAACTTCCCTTGAAAAAAAAGCCCAGGAATTTAAAGAGGTTATAAAAATTGGTCGAACACATCTAATGGATGCAATTCCTGTGACTCTAGGAGAAGAATTTAATGAATATGCGTTTTCTCTTAAAAGGGGTTTAAATAAAATTGTTGATGTATGTTCCGATTTAGAATATGTTGGGCTTGGAGGAACAGCGGTGGGCACAGGAGCTAACGCACCTCTTGGCTATAAAAAACTGGTTATCAAATATCTATCTCAGATCTCTGGATTAAGTTTAAAGTCTTCAGAGAATTATTTCTTTTCCTTACAAAGCAAATTTGAGATAACAATGTGTTCTTCCATCCTGAGAAACATTGCAATTGAATTAATAAAAATGTCAAATGATATCAGGTTAATGGCGTCAGGTCCCATGGCAGGCTTTTCAGAAATTACAATTCCTGCCGTACATACCGGATCGTCTATAATGCCTGGTAAAGTTAATCCTTCACTTTCAGAATGTCTTAGCATGATTTGTTTTATAATAGTAGGCAATGACGTATCGGTTGCTCTTGCTGCTCAGGCAGGTCAATTTGAATTAAATGTAATGTTACCAGGAATGATAAAAGATATGTTAGAGTCAACTGATATGTTAAAAAATTTCTTACCAATATGTGCAAGAAATATGATAGATGGCTTGAAAGCAAATGAGCAGAAACTTGCATCGTTTGTGGAAAAAAGTCCGATATTGGTTACTCTACTTAATTCGCATATTGGATATCTCAAGGCATCAGAAATTTACAAGGAATCTATTACAAGTCACAAAAGCATCAGAGATTTGATTCTGGAAAAAGGACTCATGACAAAAGAAGAACTTGACAATGCCCTGTCAAAGAAAAATATTCTTGGTTCAAAATAATTTTGAAGCAATTGAATTAGAGGTATTTTTGAATTGTTCTCATCCATAATGTCATCCATCTTTGATATAGAGAAAGACCAGATGTCAAGTTGATCGATAAAAGAATCTTTATCACCTTTTCTTTTGGAATATTGGTTATGGTTCTTGTTTTTTTAGCTATTCAGGATTCTCTAAATCATCCCTCAATATCTAGGATGTCAATATCTCCAAATGTAGCGATTTCTATAGTATCAAGTACATTCAATATGTCAGAAAATCAGATAGACAAGTTTCCTCAGTATGTTTATGTAAAACCTGATGGTAAGGTCTATGAATCAAATCTAGAATTTAATAACATAGGAAAAATTATCGGCAATACAGTACCCACCAATACGAGTGGAAGTCATTTTGCATGGGAAATTAATAATTTGCAAAACAAGAAAAAATATTATGTTGATGGAATAAGTGGGGAAATAATTTCTTATTCTAGTTACAAGTAAATTCATTTAGCAACCAAATTATAAGACCTGTAATTTGCATATTTCATGCAGGTTGAGGGCAAGGTCATTATCTGCGACACTATAGATGATGCAGGGGTAACTATACTAAAAAAAGCAGGGTTGATTGTCGAATATAAACCCGATATTGAATCTGATGAATTACTGATGTCTGTCAAAGACTGTGATGTAATCATCGTAAGAAGCAGAACAAAAATAACAAAAAAGGTAATAGATTCTGCCTCAATTGTTAAGATTATTGCAAGAGTGGGTGTTGGATTGGATAATATAGACACGAATTATGCTGAATCTAAAGGAATCAAAATTTTGAATGCTTCTGAGGCTGCAATGAATGCAGTCTCAGAACTTGTAATAGGTCATATGATAGCTTTATCTAGAAATATTCCAAAGGCCAATGATGGAATTAAGAATGGTAAATGGTTGAAAAAAGAACTTGTTGGTGGTGAACTTAGAGGAAAATACCTGGGAATAGTTGGGGTGGGAAATATTGGCAGAAATGTGGGTAGAATTGCAAAATGTCTTCGTATGAATTTGCTAGGATACGATATTTATCCAATAAATCAAGATTATGTTAGAGAAGTAGGATTGATAAAAACGGATTTAAGGACTCTATTAGAGAATTCAGACTTTGTTACATTCCATGTGCCTCTGACTGAAAAAACGAGACATCTCATCAATTCTGAAACATTATCATACATGAAACCAACCGCCTTTCTTATTAATACATCCAGGGGCGAAATAATAGATGAAGAGTCATTATTTAGGACATTGAGCAGCAAAGGAATCGCTGGAGCAGCACTAGATGTTTTCGAAGTGGAACCTCCAACAAATACCAATTTAATACAACTTCCCAATATCATTTGCAGTCCTCATATTGCAGCCCAAACAAAAGAAGCCCAGGAACTTGCTTCAACTGTCATAGCAGAAAAAGTAATCCAGACATTATTGAGTAATAGATGAGAAATCCCAGATTAAATTTTTCACGTTGAATTATATTTACTTTTTCTTACTCTGCTGACCTAGCAAAATACAGATATTAAGGTCTTAACTGGACTAATCTAATATGCATCAGTATATGGCTGAAATTTGGACAAAAATGTGGAAAACTAATTCGGAGGAACTAAAGGAAAAAGCTATGACTTGGAGAAAAGAACCAACCATACATAGAATTGAAAGACCAAGCAGACTTGATAGGGCTCATAGATTGGGCTACAAGGCAAAACAAGGTATAATCGTAATTCGTACCAAAGTTGGAAGAGGTGGAATGAGAAAGCAACGTCCCGTATCTGGTAGAAGGCCAAAACACATGGGTGTGGTAAGAATTAAACAAGCAGAAAGTATGAAACGAGTCGCCGAAAGGAGAGTAAATGAAAAGTATCCTAATTTGGAAGTTATGGGTTCTTATTTTTTATATAAAGACGGTAAGAACATTTGGTATGAAATAATATTGGCTGACCCTGCTCATCCATCAATATCAGAAGATACAGAATTCAAAAAAAGACTAAAGGCGTTTGCTAAATAACTAATCAGCCGTTAATCTGAATTTAGTTTAATTTTTTCAGTTAGTAGATTTATTAATTTTATGAGTTCTTCGCCCCCTATGTCATTATCTATTGTTATGTAATAAAATCCTCCTGATTGAAACGGAAAGGTCAAAGTTATTACCTTTTCATTTACAGTGAGAGTGTATAAGGTGGTACCTAATGTAGCATCAAATGCTTTTCTAAGCAGATTGCGAGTGGCATCAATAAAATGTTCATTTCTTGCTTGTTCAACGTTAAGCAAGGGCACCAAGCCCGCACGTAATTGTCCTGCAACTGTCCTGCCAAAATTATTGATCATACCAACATAACGGATTTTTTGTGATAGTAAGAGTAGGTTGTGACATTTTTCTTTTTTCTTGATAGATTCTTCTCTGGTAAGTTGATTATGTTCTTTTTTTTCCATAATTAAGTAAACCATTTTTACTAGATATATTTTTTAATGTTCTTAGAACGGATCAATAAGTTTTAATGGTCATTCCAATAGATTACAAGAATAAACCTAAAATGAAGAAAAATACGATATTCAGCTTGATAGCGATTGCAATAATAATTGGAGGAGGCCTATTATTAATATACACATTTTCTGGATCTATTAATCCTTTTTACGTAGTGGTTAGTGGAAGCATGATTCCAACAATAAACATAGGAGATATAGTTATAATTAAAAATAATTCATTTGATACTTTATTTAATAATCTGAAGAGCGGGGACATAATTGTTTTCAGAGCTCCAGAAGCTAAAACAGAAGATGGAAAACCCAAAGTAATTGTACATAGGATCTCTGATATTGGAACTTTTTTTGAAAAGAAAGTTGTCAAGACAAAAGGAGATGCAAATCCTTATTCTATACCTGGCATTGACTTCCCAATATTTACGGAAAACTATGTGGGAAAAGTAGTATATGTAATTCCAAAAATAGGAACAATTTCAATGATCATAACTCCTCCCATAAACTATGTCATTATGGCTATAATAATTGGATTATTAATTTATTCGATTAGACCAAAAAAAGTAGAACGCGAGAAAGAAACAAAGTGATTAGCGTTCTCAAATAAGAATGTAGACCCACCCATCTCTTGATTCAGCACTATATGTTTTAAGAGGTTCTTCAGCTGGTAAATTTTCGGGTTTTCCACTTTCTAAATTGAATCTAGACATGTGTAATGGACAGGTAACAGTAATATCATCTTCATTTAAAAATCCTGTTGAAAGATCAGCATATGCGTGAGTACATATCCTATCAGTTGCATAGACTTTATTGTTTACTTTCGATATCAAAATTTTTTTGTCATCATGATCAAAGTCTATCATATCACCATTATTCAGAGTTTTTGTTTCACATACTTTAATCCATGATGCCATAATAAATTACATTTAGTAAAGTGGCTCTATCTATACTTATAATGTTTCTCGAATATATCCTCAGTTTCTCTGTATCTGGATTTTTCAACTTCAAGAATATGTTCCATCGCCTCATCTGTCTTGAGCATCAATGGTTTTCCGAGCCATTTGTTCTCAATTAGATAATTCACCCAAGCCCTTATAGTGGGACCCATTTTACGAGATAAGGGTTCTAAGAAACCACTTACGATTTCTCTTTTTGCTTCTTCGTTACTGAGTCCTCTGGACATAAGATAGAAAATTTGATTTTCATCTATTTGTGCAACAGATGCAGAATGAGTGGCCCTAACTTCATTAGTTTCAATTTCAAGTCCAGGAATTGTATCTGATTTTGCCCCCTTATCCAACAATATTGCGTGTCCGGCGAGAAATGATTCTGCTGACTTGGCGTTTTTCGCAATTTTTATCATACCTTTAAAAAGAGATTTAGAGTGGTCTTTCATTACTGATTTTGATAACACTCTACCCCTTGTATTGGGTCCATAGTGAATAAGATTTGATGTTACGTCAAATGATTGATCATTAATACCAAATATTATTTCTACATCTTCAGCAGTTGCACCTTCGCCTTTCATAAGATTGTCAATTTTATATCTTGAAAGTTGCGCTCCAAAAAGTCCCATATACCATGACATTTTTCCATCCTTTTCAATGAATGCTTTTCTATTTGAAAAATTAACTGACTCTTTTTCATCCATTGCTTGCAAAGTTATAACTTCCAATTGGCTGTTTGATCCAACATAGCATTCTAAAAGTTCAAACAGGGATTGTTGAATTTTATCATCTAATTGCTTATTGCTATATACTTCTTGAACTATACTTGCTTTTGAATTTGATTCGGAAATCACAATATTTCTTGTTATTGAAGATGTACCATCTGGTGCAAGTACGTCAATGATTCTTATTGATTCGTCAATGATAACATTTCGTGGTATATATACGAAAATACCCGAGTCAAAACATGACAATTCTAAAGCAAGAAACTTGTCTTCAGAATAATTAAGTTGATTTGAATACATTCTATCTCTAATGATACTTCCGTAATTCTTGATCGCACTTTTAAGGTCTGAAATAACAACTCCTTGTTTTGAAAGTTTATCTGAAATTTTGGAATGAACTATTGAGGATCCTATTTTCAATATACCTGTTTCCTTATCTAGCTCTCTTATTCTCTCGTTAAGATATTCTTCTGGTATGTATTTTTTAGTCCCTTGTAAAAGATAGACCCGGTCTGGGTATAGAAGGTTGGCATCAGAATATTTTTTGTACAATGGTGAAACTTCATGAGGCAAAGAAGAATAATTTGAAAATGCATTATTCCTTATTTCAGTCAACCATTCTGGCTCTGAATTCATATTACTTTTTTCTTTTACATATTTGTCATCCAGTGATGATAGTGAAATAAGATTAGTTGTCATAAATTGGAGAATAAATATGACTCTACATATTATCTATCTTTCTATTTATTCCATTTTTCTAATTTTGAATGTCCTATTGAATAAATTGTAAATCTTAAATTACCGTAAGATCGATTCTCCGTTTCATCCTATATAAAGCTGATAAAAAAAGCAATTGATTCACCTCGGTTAATCTTATAAGCAGAAAACTGATAAATACTAATTTAGACTAAAGCCTAGCTTCGTCAAAACAGATAAAAGATTGATTAGAATTTTTCCTATTGATGAGAAAAAAAAATATCATTCTTCTTGCGTCTATAATTTTATTTTTCGTACCTACTTTTGTCCTAATTACAAATGTTAACGAGAGTAATATTTCTCATGCAGCTTATGTAAGGGCCAGACCGGAGAGTAGTGGACAGATAATAATTGACCCTTCTTTGAAAGTTGAAACAATATTTAAGGATGGACTCAAGGGCCCAACAACCGGTATGGCATTTCTTGGACCAAATGATATTCTTGTTCTAGAGAAAAACACTGGTAAGGTCCAGAGAATCTTAAATGGCAATCTTCAACAAAACCCGTTGCTACAAGTTAAAGTGGGAACAGAAGTAGAATTGGGTCTGCTGGGAATAGCAACATCAAATAATCAAGAAGGAAAGACTTCTGTATTCTTATATTATAGTGAGGCTAACAGTTCAGGAGTTGTCGTCGGCAACAGATTGTACAAATATGAACTTGTGGATAATAGACTTGTCAATCCACTTTTGCTTCTAAACTTGCCTGCAACTTCTCCCATACCGGGACATGAAAATAATCACAATGGAGGAAAATTGGTAATAGGTCCTGATAATAACGTCTATGTTATTGTAGGGGATGTAGGCGGTAGAATGGGTAATATTCAGAATATAATGAGAGGTAATTCTCCAGACGGAACGAGTGGTATACTAAGGGTAACACAAGATGGTAAGTCTGTGGATGACGGCCCATTTGGAAGCTCAGTTCCAAATATACTATATTATGCGTATGGGATACGTAATAGTTTTGGATTTGATTTTGATCCTGTTACTGGTAACCTATGGGATAGTGAAAATGGTGGTATTGATAAAGATGAAATAAATTATGTCTATCCTGGGTTCAATAGCGGCTGGAGAAAGGCAATGGGTATGGCTCTACAGAGATTTGATCCTAATCAGGATCTGTTTTCTTTTGAAGGAAAGGGTAACTACAGTGACCCTGAATTTGTATGGAAAGTAACGGTGGCTCCAACAGCTCTGAAATTCTTGAATTCAACTAAACTTGGCACACAATATGAAAACACAATATTTGTTGGTGATGTAAAAACTGGTAATCTATATAATTTCAAACTTGATTCAGATAGAAAACAATTACTTTTGGAACCACCGTTAAATGATAGAGTTGCTGATACTCCAGATGAAGTTCAAAGCATTGTTTTTGGACAAGGCTTTGGAGTAGTAACAGACATACAAGTAGGACCAGACGGATATCTTTACATTCTGGGAATCAATGGAAGCATCTACAGGGTAGTGCCGGCGTAAAAAACTTGATAGGATGAGCTTGTTTCTATTTATCTAAAAGTTACATTGATTTTTAACTTAAAATATGGCTGTGTTTAAGTTAATGATATGACCTCAGCTGGCGGTTTCATAAAAGCTATTGAATCAGGCTCAAAGCATCTTCTTATCAAGAGATTCACATTGAGATATCCAGAAAAAAAACTCAAGTTTGTTGGTGATGGATACCAATTTGATCCAAAAAGAGGTGTTGGAATCGCAGGTTCAAGAGGAAGGCATATACTGTTTCATGATAAATGTACTGGATGTCAGCTTTGCGCAATTGCGTGTGAGGGAATAGCTGAAGCAATTGCAATGGTAAAAGTGGATGAACAATGGAAACATAACAAGAAATCCATTATGCCACAAATTGATTTTGGAAAGTGCGTGTTTTGCGGTCTTTGCGTTGATGCATGTCCCTTCTATGCACTATATATGACAAATGACTACGAATTATCATCATTTACAAAGGAGCATCTAATATATACTCCAGCACAGCTTGCTATCAAGCCAAAGTACGATGGTGATGCAGAATTGAGGATTGGGTACAGAGGTGCGGATCATGGCTGATCTTTTGCTATTTTTATTTCAATGAAACATTTTATGAATCAAAATTCGTGAAAAACTAATATAAGCTCAAGATAAATTCAATACAGGTGTTATGAAGTGAATTATTCTCATCCAGAGGTTCTGGTAGATATTAAATGGGTTGAAGATCATCTAAATGATCCAAAAGTTCGCATAGCAGAGGTTGATTATGATCCTACTGCCAACTATGTTTTAGGACACATTCCCGGATCGGCCCTTTTAGATTGGAAGGTTGACATTAACGATCCCGTTGCAAGAAACATTCTAAGCAAGCAATCATGTCAAGAATTATTACAAAGAATCGGAGTGAATAATGATACTACACTAGTCCTCTATGGTGACTTTAATAACTGGTTTGCAGCTTTCGCATTTTGGGCACTTACCTATTATGGAGTTAAAAATATGAAATTGATGAACGGAGGCAGGAAAAAATGGTTGGAGGAGGACAAACCACTAACAAAGGACATCCCTACTTATCCACCTGGAAACTTCAAGAGTTCTGATCCTGATAATAACTTACGTGTTTTCCTAAAATATGTTAGTGATACTCTTGGTAGTAAGGTTTTAGTTGATGTTAGAAGTCCAAAAGAATTCACAGGGGAGATACTAGCTCCTCCAGAATACCCTACAGAACATGCCCAAAGGGGTGGCCATATTCCTGGTGCAGCAAATATTCCATGGGCTCAAGCAGTCAATGAAGATGGAACATTCAAATCGGCCGACGAACTGACGAAGATTTATCAGGCAAAAGGGATTACACCAGATAAAGAAGTTATTTCATATTGTAGAATTGGTGAAAGATCATCGCATACATGGTTTGTACTAAAATATCTACTTGGATATCCTGACGTCAAAAATTATGATGGGTCATGGACCGAATGGGGAAACATGATAAATAATCCGATTGAAAAGTAGTAAGATAAATTTTATATTTCTTACCACTCACTATTTAATTTCCGGATAACTATATTATTTTCTTTACTATAAAATGGTAAAGGTTGCCTTCTTTTCTAGATTCTAGAAGATTTTGTCCTCTTTCCTCAGACCATCTAATCATTTCAAGATCCGCTGAAAGATCATCGGAAACAACATGTACAATGTTTCCCAGATCAATCTTGCCGATTAATTCGTCCAGTTTCGTAAGCGTTGCAGCACATTCTACGCCAATTTCGAACATCTCATAATCAGGAAAAGCTGAAAAGCATCTAACATGAAGTTTTTCAATTCATTTTTTTATTTCATCGTGACATTCATCAATAAATTTTAGATTGTAATTTTTAAAAGCAGAATCAACACTTGAACCAGAATTGTCGAACTTAACCTTTACAAGCCATCCATCATCATATGGAAAATCATTAACAATTTTAGGATTATCTGAAAGAATATTATTTATCTCAATGATTTTTCCTTTAATAGGGCATCTGACCATACCAAAGTAGCGAAGGCTTTCAATTGATCCAACACTCTTATTTTTCTCGATAATCGTTCCGATTTCTTTTAGTTTTATTTTAGTGAGTTTTCCTGCCAGTGAAATAAGAATTGGTGTTACACCTAATGTAACCATAGAACGGTCGTTATCATCATCCTTTATCCAAACAAAATTATCCAAATCGTACAGAATCCCCTCAGGAAAATCACAATGGCTAATTTGCATATGACAACTCATAATCATATGGTGGGTTTATTTTTCTATTGAATTACCACAAATCAATCGCAGATTATCCATATTGCAAAATTTTCAATGGCTTGAGTAATAACGACCTTGAATGGCTGAGTTCAATTACATTTGATGGCTTTGTATACCTTTAAATCCCATTTGATACCAAAGATTTATATACCTTATAATACCATTTAATGGTGAATAAACTTGACAGAAAAGACTAGAGAAAATGTAACAGAAAACGCCGAAATTTTAGACACCTATAAGCAAAATATGTTGAGAACAGTTGACGAAATATCAAAGTATCAACCACAATATGCACAATCAATTTCAAATCTACAGCAAGATTACTTACAAGTGACAAAAGAATTGATAAACAGGATGGTTGCAATTCAAAAATCGTGGTACGGAAACTATAATGCAAAAAACTCCTTTTCACCAACAATGGCTCCATTTACAGAACAGTTCAGGAAACAAACAAATGAAATCACCTCTCAGGGGTTCCATGCGTTTGATACCGCAAATCAATTAGCAATAGATATTCTTAACTCAATTAGAGAGAATATCAAATTGCTTGGCAAAACTTTGGAGACAGTGAGTGAATATAATGCAAACTTGGCCAGTACATGGTCAAATTTCTACACTTCTGCACAAAAACAATACTTGAAATAGACAACTTACCAACATTTTTTATTTTTTCTTTATAATTAACTTGTGCGTAATATTTGTATATAAGCGAAAATTTGCGAACGCTAATTAAAGTAAATTCAAATTTATCTCACGTACCAGAACATACTGATGAGCCCAATAGCTTACTTTTGATCATTGAATTAGAATTATCATATTCTAAGCTTAATCTTCTTTATTTGTATTTGAAATGAATAATATTGTATGGGGAAAGCACAAACAAGAATAGAAACTAGATTGCCATCTGGACTAGCTCCGATAGTTTTGATTAGCTTCATGTATAAATCTAAAAGGGAGCATGAAAGTTGTTGACTACCAGTGCTGTCATGCATGAACCTGGCGCTCCTAGTAATATTAAGAAGCTAATTCATGACTTGTTTAATAAAAAATATAGGCTTAGTTTCCTGCCAGAAAAAGTAATTTCTATGAACAATGGAATAGAATATTACTATGTAGAAGCAGAAGGTACTGATGGCAGTAGGTTTATCATCAATGCCTTTGGTTCAGAAGCTGAGGACCTATTCGAAGAGGTTCACAAGTGTATCATATGTGGAAGATCAATCCGTGGAAAAAATGAAAACGCAAATTTGATAAGATATCAAGCTGGTGAAAATAGAAATTTGTTTGTTGAAGCAAATTGTATCAATCTATTAAAAAAACTTGAAATAGCCTATGGAAAGGAATTTTTTATTTGATAATTTTTAGTCTATTGTTGAAAAATTGGGCATCCACAATATTTAACATCAACTAGTCACAAAAGTATTCATTGAGTAATCAAGACATTACTAAATATACAAAGTCTCTACTTACACTGCCAAATATTCAATATTTAGTTCAAGGGTTGGATGTACTGTTGCTAACAGATTTAGATGGTGATAAACGCGTCAAAGTAATTCAGTTACGTGATGAGTTATTATCTTACATTAACAGCATTTTTACCGACTATGAATAGATGAAGAATTAAAGTTAATCAATAGAATTCCGATAAACTGAATAATCCATTTTTAACATATTTTCAATGTTGGTTCGGGCTGCATTAACTATAGCTGGAAGCGATTCCAGTGGAGGTGCTGGCATCCAAGCAGATATGAAAACTATGTCTGCTCTGGGGATCTATTCATGTACGGTCATTACAGCGATAACTGCACAAAATACTTCGAATGTCGATTACATACTTCCGCTCAACGCCGATATCATAAAAAAACAGATCATGTCAATATTATCTGACATCCCAATACATGCAATAAAGATTGGAATGGTTTACAATAATGAAATAATTACTGTTATAAGTGATACTTTGAGAAACTTGAAAATCCCAGTAGTCCTTGATCCTATCGTATCTGCAGGAACTGGAGCTCAATTACTTCAAAGAGAATTTCTATCTGATTTTAAAACTAAACTCATACCAATTTGTGACGTAGTTACCCCTAACATAAGTGAGGCAGAAAAATTGTCTGGAATCAAGATAAAAAACGAAATGGATATTAAAAAAACGGCTTTAAAAATACAAAAACAAGGTGCAAGAAATGTGGTAATAAAGGGTGGTCATTTTAGAAATGAGGACATGATAATTATTGACACAATCTTAGACGAGTTTGGAAAATTTACAGTGATAAAAAATCCGAGGATGAATATAGTTGAAACACATGGAAGCGGTTGTAATTTTTCTGCCGCAGTAACTGCGTTTGTAGCATTGAAATTTCCTATAGTTAACGCTTGCATAATGGCTAACAAATATGTTCATAATTCAATTGTTAATACTCTGAAAATTGGGAAGGGTATTCCCGTTAATAATCCGATTTCAACCATGTATGAAGAATCTTGTAAATATAGGGTGATGGAAGAATTAACCAACGCCGTTGACCAACTAACCAATATCAAGAATTTTGAAAAGTTAATTCCAGAAACTCAATCTAATATTGCCTATGCAATACCATATGCTAAAAAGATTGAAGATGTAGCCGGTGTCAATGGACGTATTGTAAAGGTAGGAGATAGGAGCATCCCGACCTCAGGTATAAAATTTGGTGCCTCAAGACATGTAGCGTCGTCGATTCTTGAGTATATGAAAATCAATCAATTAGTTAGATCGGCACTCAACATAAAAAATAATAAAAAAATATTGGATAAATGTAATAGACTTTTCAGAGTAACTCACTACGAAAGAAAATTAGAGCCAAAGACGATTAAAAATAAAGAAGGCAAGTCTATTTCTTGGGGAGTCAGTCAAGCACTTTCTAAAAATCCAGATGCAGACATCATATATCATACAGGCGACATGGGAAAAGAACCAATGATTATAATCTTTGGACAGAATCCACAAGAAGTGGTGGACAAGGTTAAAAAAATACTCAACAATATGAAATTTTGAATAGTTTTTACCTTATATTATAGTTCAATTTAAGTATACTTTTAAATGAAAGCAATAATTTTAGCTGGCGGTCTTGGAACCCGTCTTCAACCATATACATTTTTCATTCCCAAGCCTATGTTACCTCTAGGAAATAAACCTCTATTAGAACATATTATTGAATGGTTGAAAAGTGATGACAATGATATTGATCATATCATAATTTGTGTAAGCTATCTACACAGAACAATAGAAGACTACTTTGAGGACGGAAGCAGACTGAGGATAAAACTAGAATATCCAAGTCACGACAAACCATTAGCTACTGCAGGACAACTGATGACAGCTAAAAGGTTTATCGATGATAGATTCGTCTGTGTGTATGGAGATTCTATTTATGAGTTCTCACTTAGAGAAATGATAAATGAACATGATAGACTTGGAGCATTAATATCAATGGCATTATTACCTTATAATACAAGACTAAAGTATGGTTTCATAGAAATAAATGGAAAGAGTAGAGTTACTGCATGGAATGAAAAGCCAGAGATAAAGGGATTAATAAATATAGGATGTTATGTCATGGAACCAGAATTTATTGACTTGATTCCACCCTCAAGCGGATATGGAATGGATGACGCCGTTAGAAAAGCGTTTGATATGAATAAGCTTGTAAATGGATTCAAAATAGAATCGGGATTTATTGATATAGGCGACAAAAAATCTTATCTTCAAACCTACAAAAAATATGTGGAGCGCCTAGGAAAAATATAAGTTATGAGTATCGTTTTCTTTGAAGATACTAGTTGGAAAAACTTTGTACCTCTCAGTTACACAAGATCATTATCCGACATTAAAATTGGATCATTGACAAGCTTTGAACAATTTAATATCAAATCAGCAAAATTCCTTACTAGGGAACATTTAGAATCAGTAACTAAACAAAGACATCCAAATTGCAAGGTAAATAGATTTGAATATGACAATGATGATATTTTTATTAATTCATTATTTATTCCACTCAAATCATTCTTCGAAAAATGGAACAAGAGGAAGGATTTCGTGATCTTTTTTAAAGAGAAGATACTAATGGCCAGATTAAAAAAATCCAACTTTGAATATCTATACGATTCGGTAGTTCATGATAAGGCAGTCAAAAGGAATGAGATAAATACAGAAATTATTGATATAGGTAACCTAGGAAAAAGTGGCACCCTGTATAGTTGGCCATGGGATTTTATGTTTCATCTTCGGGATACACTATTCAATCAACTTAAACTCAAAAACAAAAAAGTCCCAAAGGGAGTAAAAGTTACAGGTAAAAATCCACTTTATGTGGACAAAACTTCAAAAATTGAAGAAGGTACTAGTCTTAACACTACTGATGGAGGTATCTACATTGGCCCTCATACTGTAATACACCAATCTTCAATCAATGGGCCGGTTTGTATAGGAGAGTACAGTCAAATAAAACCCTACTCGACTATTAACAATTCATATATTGGTAAGAATTGTCGTATCGGAGGAGAAATAGATTCTTCAATAATATTGGACTTTACGAACAAATCTCACTTGGGCTATTTGGGTCATTCTTATGTCGGGGAATGGGTAAATATTGGCGCTAATACGATAACATCTGACCTAAAAATGACCTATGGAACAATTTCTATAAAAATGGGGAATCAAAAAATTGATACAAAGACAAATAAATTAGGGTCTTTCTTTGGAGACATGGTTAAAACATCAATAAGTACAAATATTTATAGTGGCATTAGAATTGGCGTATCTTCGCACATTTACGGTAATATTTTTAGTGATGTTCCTTCCTATGTGATCTATGGCCATGGAATTGGATCTGAAAATGTAGAAATGGATGTATCTTTAGCAATTAAATTTCAAAAAAGGATGATGTCAAGAAGAAATGTAAATATGTCTTTACCATATGAAAAAATGATGAAAACACTTTTTGAAATGACAAGTAAACAAAGAAACACGTACGGCGTACGCCCAAAACGATTTACTCTATGATAGTCACATGTAATCTATGAACTGTTTTTCTTTCCAAAGGCCAATTCTTTGATGAAGCCATGGATAGAAATTTGCATCACCATTTTCAAATTCCTTTTTCACTATTTTTACAATATTCTTTGATACCATACCTGGTTGACCGTAAATCCTTCTCTTTTTCTTGAGCTCAAGACCGAGTCCTTCTTTTCTGTTGAATGCCTCATCTATTAGTGTGGTGATCCACGAGGAATTTACTGGGGGAATCAGAATATTGCCACGAGCATCAAAAATTGTTTCAGGCCTATCGGTATTCAATCTAACTGTAAGTGACAAAACATTTGGAAAGTACAATAATTCCTCTTGCATAGAGCCCGAGTCTGTCATCTCGGCCCAACAATGCCCACTATCCAAAAATTCTATTACGTGAGAATATTCTTTCCATAGTGGCGTAATGATAAATTTATCTGGATATTCTTTTGCAAGATTTAGTAGATTTTGTTCCAGATGATATGACCTTAAAGCTGATTTCATAGCATTTAGCATGATAAGAACCAACTTGTATTCAGTATTTTTAATTAAATAATATATACTCTTTATTATTGATGAAAATCTATGCTCTGTAAGATTCTCTCTCCTATGTATATCTATTCTAATCCATTCCCCTGTTTCTAATTTAGGGTAAATATCAAATAAGCTAGTTTTTGGTTTATTTTTTCTTTTTATCTCAATTGCGTCTACCACCGAGTTTCCAACGACGTGAATAAATTCTTC
>JAATVM010000077.1 GCA_014523495.1 Nitrososphaerales archaeon TH1920 | reverse complement strand
GCTTGATATCCATTTTGAAAACATAGAATATGCAAGTGTCTCTGATGTTGGTCTAACTGCTAATTTTTCGCTCAGATCACAATCCCCAGATCTTGTTACCCAAAATACTTCAGGCATAAATCCATCGAAATGATTCTTCTCCCTAGTAAGGAGACTTTCAGGAATTAACACTGGTAGAAAACCATTCTTGTGTCCGGTTTGCTTCAGTTCATCATCAAGTATTTCTCTAATGATTTCCCATATTGCATAGCCATATGGACGGAGGATGATGAATCCTTTACTTGGTGAATAGTCTGCTATGCCAGATTTAAGTACGCATTGAGTATACCAATCACTAAAATCAAATGACTTTTTTACTGTTATACCTATTTCTTTAGTCAACTTGCATTACTATAAGAATAGCTTTGGCTATTTTATGATAAAGGTTCTCCTTTACAATAGACTTTACCCATAACTCTACTATGGAAATTACTGCATACATAGCATTGTACAAATCCCAATTCTTTCTTAAAAACTGGGCAATCAACGGCCTCAAGCTTCATTCTTTTTAGCATTTTAGGACTCACACCTTTTAACTTTAGTTTTCCCTTTTCATCCATCATCCCAATAGCTTGCAGCTCTGATTTTGCTTTTTCATCTAGCTTGATACTTTTTTCAACGCCCTTTACAGGAACAATAAATTTTGTATCAGTACTTTCCGCACTCATGAATAACTAATGATATTTTATTGGTGTATATGATGCTTCCTATCATTAAGAAATATAACATATTTGAAAATTCTACAGGAACTATTGAACTCGGGCATATATAGTGCTTAAAAGCGAATTAAATAATGTGAAATGATTATTTATTTGATAGTTGTGAAATAACACATGGATGATTATTATAATGTCCTTGAGCTCAACCGGAATGCTTCATTAGATGAAATAAGAAAATCATTTAGAACACTTGCATTAAGATATCATCCTGATAAAAATAAGAATTCAGAATCCAAGGAAAAATTTATGAAAATCGTCGAAGCATATGAAACATTATCTGATGTAAATCGGAAAAGAAACTATGATGAATCAATTACCATTAAGAAGGATAGTCCCAAGTATGATTTTTCCTGGACACCGTCCGCTGACTTTGAAAAAGTTTATAGTTATTCGAGGATAAAAAACACTTATGGTGGAGGAGGTATATGGGACATTGGGGAAAAGGCCTCTAAGGCAATGTGGAAAGCAACAATTATACTTCTTGCTTCACTTGCATCAATGGCATTATTGATACTACTTCTTCCATAGGTAGAATCAGAACTTTTTACCCTTTTTGGAAGTTATCTGTTTATTTTTATTAGAATATTTATACCAAAAGAAAGCAGCAAAGCCCAAATTTGCTATTGAAGCGAATAGGAAAATTGGCGAATTAGTCTGAACAAAAATCACAAGGCCAAAAATTCCCATAATTGTTGCAATGAAAAACAGTATCTTCAACTGATTCTTTGATATTGGCAACCTTATTCAAAGGATTCAATCTATATAAAAGTTAAACTAATGATAAGAAATATCAAGTTTGCTTCATTTTTGTCCTAAAATTTTTTTGGCTACCATTTGTTGAATTTGACTCAAACGTATTGCATACAGGTATATGTTCCCTTTTATGTTGAGATTTTTTAATCATATCAGTTACTAATTTTATCTTTGGCTTATTTTGTTTACAGTTATGCAAATCATTATTTAGATAATATTGCAAAATGGTATCTATATCATGATATGATAACCCAATTTCTTTTTCTGCTTCATGGCCTTTCCAAAATCCAGGACTGCTTGGTTGTTGGATAATTTGTTCTGACAATCGTAGTTTCTTTCCCAACATTTTGACTTGGCTCTTATACAAGCCTCCTATAGGAAGTATATCAGCAGCACCATCACCAAACTTGGTAAAATAACCTATCATCAATTCACTCTTATCAGAAGTTCCCAGTACTAGGAGATTGTTGATTCCTGCATAATAGTATAGCAAAGCCATTCTTATTCTAGCCGAAAGATTTCCACCGGATAATTTGTCCTTTGGTAGGTTACGTAATAAAATTTTTTTTGCATGTTCTATGGGAATCACCTTATATTTAATTTTCAACTTTTTTGCCAAGTCACGAGCATTATCAACGTCCTTTTTTGGTGTAAGTCCCTTCTCTGGCATGATAAGAGCAGTTATTCTATTTTTTTCAATGGCTCTTGATGCTAATACAAGACAAATAGAAGAATCAAGACCGCCACTTAAACCAATAACTATACCATTTTTATTTTTCGATCTGACCTGTTTTGAAATAAATTTTGTAATTTCTTTAATTACTTTATTGTAGTTTAAGTGCAGAAATTTTTCGGACATTTCTATTTTGTAACAGGGGGTTTTGAAAATGTGTTGCTTTGATCCAGATGATAATCAATTGATAGCCTGGGATCTTTTTGTTTACCCGTCAATATTCCAACCACAATATCGTCCTTCTTTATGATCTCCTCTTTCCTGAGATTTCTTATCCCTGCAGGAACTGCACCTGATGCCATTTCACAATCAAATCCATTAAGCCCGACTAATGCCATTCCATCACTCATTTCCTTATCAGAAACTTGAGTAACAATGCCGTTAGTGAATTCTATTGATCTTAACGCTTTGATGAGGTTTGCAGGTTTACCTATCTGTATTGCAGTGGCTTTCGTATGGGGTTTGATACCTTTGTTATCCTTTTGAGAATAATATTCCTTAATCAGATTCAAGTCAGGCTTTCCATTATTCCACACCAGTTTCTTTCCTCCGAACAGTCCATTAGTCAATTCAAAAAAAGTATTCGCTCCTTCTGCATTTACCACTAATAATCTTGGAATTTTTTTTATCCACCCAAGACCATAGAGTTCCATTAGCGCCTTGCCGCAACATGATGTGTTTCCTAATGCACCACCCGGATAAACTATCCAATCAGGTGGATTCCAATCCAAGTATTCTAATGCTCTGTAAACGATTGTCTTTTGTCCTTCAATTCTAAATGGATTGATAGAATTTACAGTGTAGGCGCCCAATTGTTGAGCTTCTTTTAATGAATATGATAGAGCGTCATCAAAATTGCCATCAATTTCAATTACTTGTGCACCAAATTGGAATGCCTGACCAAGTTTGCCAGGTGCTACTTCTCCTTTAGGAACAAATACTTCACACTCAATATTCTCATTTGCCGCATACATTGCGGCTGATGCCGATGTATTTCCTGTTGAGGCACAGATGATTCTGTTCATGTTTATCATCTTTGCATGTGTCACAGCAGTGGACATTCCATTATCTTTGAATGAACCACTAGGATTATACCCTTCAGGTTGTAATAGAAGGCAATCGTTATCAATTAGGGAATATTCTGAAACCTTTTTCATTTTGTAAGGTTTAGATTGCCTGCCTTCAGCTCCGTCAAGTGAGACTAGAATCCTGGAACATTGTTCAAAATCTTCTGTATCCAGGTCGGCAAAGTTAATAAGTTCCCGAAACCTCCATACTCCACTCTCATTGTATATGTTTCCTCCATGGTTTCTACGTTCATAAAAAACTTGAATCAAGTCTCGTGAATAATTATTTTGATATATAATATCCAGAAATGAACCGCATTTACACACAAGTATGTTATTATTAATCTCGTAAGTAAGATTGCATGCAGGGTTTATGCATTTCTTGAATGGATTGTCTCCCATACCAGCCATGAATTATTTCTTAAAAAGGTATTTAGACGTTTACGGTTTAGACAGTCAGAAATAATACTGAATTCAAATAGGCGGAAAAGCTCCGCAGGTATAGCAGTACCTGGAATGCAATAGACATGAACCGCAAAATGAACACCTTGGCGAATTACATGGTTCATTCATAGGGCTTCCAAAAAAAGATTCATAAATCTTATAATAATAGAGATGTTCCTTATCTCTCAATATCACATTTTTAAGCGCAACGTTATTTGATTCCTTATCAAATTCTTCATCATCAATAAGCTCCGCAAATTTATGTGAAATTTGTTCAAATCCAGAACCTTGCTCCAAAGCCATCTTGTTTCTCCATACTGTTAACCCAAGTTCCTCTGTAAACGCCTTTCTTAAGATGAATTTTCCCCACTTTTTACCTTCATACTCTCCTACTTTTTCATTTATATCGATGGCAGTCGCAAAATCATAAAGGGGTTTTTCCAGATAGGGAGTATTGACTATTACTCCTAGTGTCATTCCTATTTTCCTTGAAGAAAATTTCATTATTTTCCACAGGTCAGTCAAAATTTCTTGTAATTTTCTTAGGTCTGTAAAGTATCTTTGGAGATAATTATATCCAGCAAATAATTCATCTGCACCATCACCAGTAACTATGCTGTCGTATCCATTATTTTTTGCTTCTCGTATGCCAAAAAAAATAACTGATGAATTTCTTATCTCCAGTGGATCAAAGGTCTTGAATGTTTTAATTATCTGCGGGATTATCTCAATAATATCCGCAAAGTCAACTATGCACTCAACATGATTTTGACTATATTTTTTTGCTATTTCCTTTGCATACTTTAGATCTTGTGAATTATGACCTAAAGAGATCACAACACTGAATTTGGGCCTCATCAAATAACATAGGATACTACTATCCAGTCCACCGGACAAGAGTAACGAATTATCAACATATTTGCTAACAATTTTTCTTAATTTCTGTTTTAAGATTATCCCTGTGTACGACAATGACAAAATATGAATTTGATATAGGAGGATTACAAATAAAAATTTGGCTATGATGAAACTAAAATCTTACATCGCAGTGGTTCCTTTGTTCTCACGTAATAATTCCAATCCTTCATTTGTGATGTAGTAGTGTTTTGATTTTTTTATGACATATCTAACCATTCTTCCCAAATGATAGTAAATTGAACCTGTGGACAGATCCGTTGCATATTTTATTTCAGAAAACCCCGCTGACCCATTGCTGTCTACAATTGCCTGCAATATCTTAATTCTTGTTCTTCTGGCACGGAGCTGCGTCTCCCCTATCAACGGAAATTTTATGTAAAAAAAATATTTATGCTTTTCTAAATAAATATTTTAAAAAAATTGCAAAAATATGTGTTATATATACTATTATTAAAAACTTGGCAGTGTTTTTGCTATAAGTCTACTTTAAAGTGAGCAAGTCTAACTCTTTAGTTAACGTAAGCCCCACTGAATTTCGAGGAACACAATATAAATAGAAATAATTCCAACTACACCATAATGCCCGTGGATCCTGTATGTGGAATGGAAATGGATGAGGACCTGGCCACTATTCATGAGTATAATGGAAGGAAATACTATTTTTGTTGTGAGGGCTGTAAGAGTATCTTTTCTAGAAAACCAGGAAAATATTCAAAAAATAACAAATAGTAACTAGATATTGTTATATGAATTAGTTTTTCTTGTCATAACTAATTAACCTAACAAAAGATATTCAATATCATACGAATTTGACTATTGTCTTACTACAACATTGAACTGGTTTGCAACAAGTGTGGGAGTTTAAACAATAGAATATCAAACTTAAAATCTGTTCGTGATATGTTAAAGCCTGTTAACAGTACATGCAAGAATTGTGGAATTTCATTGAATCCTTTTGATTTTGTTATATCAGCCGAACGGAGATATGAAAAATTCGTCTAAAATCTCTACTAAAATTTTTCATATCGTTGAAAAATAGATTGTGCAAAATACCGGAAATGAAATTTTATTTTCAAATTGTTCCTAGTTATTATCATCTTTTTGGCATCATAATTTCAAAATCGTTCTCACCAGTAATCTTATAATAAGAATTAGCAAGAATAGTAAATAATCCAACTTCTACGACACCTGGAATATTTTTTATATCCCTTTCAGTCTCTTTTACATTATCTAATTTTGGTAACACCGTATCGTAAATTATATTGCCATTTTCAGTTATGAAAGGATATCCCTTATCCAATAAACGAATGCTTGGTAAACCTCCAATTCTTTTCAGTTCCTTCATAACAAAATTTCTTCCAAAAGGAGTAACCTCAACAGGGATTGCGATATTAAACCTGTCAACAAACTTGTTAGCTTGAGCAATGATTACAAATTTTTGCGATGATGCAATTAGTATTTTCTCGTTCAAAAGAGATCCTCCACCCCCTTTAATCATATTATAATCTGAATCTATTTGATCGGCACCATCCAAGACCACATCAATTTTTCTGCTCTTGTTTTCGTCAATTATTTTTAGGCCGAGAGATTCGGCTACTATTCTTATTTGAAGTGATGTTACAATAAATTCCAAGGTATCTTTAAATTCTAATATCGCGAAATTGCGCACGATTTTTTCTACGGTGCTGCCACTACCCAATCCGATAGTACTTCCTTCAATAATGTATTTCCTAAAAAAATCTTGTGAAAGGCTGACATATTTGTTATCCTTATTACTTTGATCATTTTTCTCATTGTAATTCATGTGATAGAAGAAAATATCCATGTCTACTTTAATCTTTAGAAGGAATTAGAATTATAGAATTGGTTCGCATGTAATACCCTAGAATAAGAAGAAGACTTACCTAAAATAGACGACTAAAAAGCGTCAAATTGAAGTGACAACGAGTATATATACGAAGCATCAATGAATAATCCTACAATGTCTGAAATGAGTGGTGCTAAAGCACTTATGTATTCCCTGGAGAAAGAAGGAGTTGAAATAGTTTTTGGGCTTCCAGGTGGAGCAAATTTGCCAATTTACGATGCGCTTGTTGATGCAAAATTTAGGCACATATTGGTAAGACATGAACAATCGGCTGCTCATATGGCTGATGGCTACGCGAGAATAAAGCGAAAGGCCGGAGTATGTTTGGCAACATCAGGGCCAGGGGCAACAAATTTGATTACAGGAATAGCTACTGCTTACGCCGATTCTTCACCAGTTATTGCAATTACTGGACAAGTGCCACTGAACATGATTGGAAAGGATGCTTTTCAGGAAACTGATATTATAGGAGTTGCTAATCCATGCACAAAGTATGCTTTTCAACCCAGATTTGCAAATGAAATTCCAGAGGTCGTAAAAAAATCATTCTATATTGCAGAAAGTGGTAGACCCGGTCCAGTCCTAATTGATATTCCAAAAGATGTGCAGCAAGATGTAACTGAAATACAATTTCCAGAGCTCATAAAAGTAAGAGGATATAAGCCAATAGTTGATCCGGATTTATCTAATGTTGGGAAGGCTGTTGATCTAATAGTTTCAGCACAACGCCCAATTATTATGGCAGGCGGTGGAGTCATTTTATCAGGTGCTTTCTCAGAACTCCAAGCAATTGCTGAATTAATTATGGCGCCAGTTGTTACCACGTTTAAGGGCAAAGGAGCATTTCCTGAAAATCATCCACTGGCCATGGGGCCAATAGGGATGCATGGCCATGCCGAAGCAAATAGAATTATACTTGAAGCGGATTGCATTCTTGCTGTTGGAGCAAGATTTTCAGATCGTTCCGTTGGAAGGTTCGATGAATTTGGTAAAGGTATGAATATAATACATCTAGATATAGATCCAGCTGAAATTGGAAAAAACAAGTCAGTAGATATTGCCATTGTTGGTGATGTAAAATCAGCCCTTAGAACTATGGTTAAAATGTTATCAAAAGTAGGTGCCAAGAAGAGCACTGAAAATCCCTGGCTTAACAGGAGAAAAGAGCTTATCGAATACTTCTCAGAAAATATAAAAGATTATCCAAGGGAGTTGACTGCTAGGAAAGCACTAAAAAAATTAAGAGAATTGTTACCTGCCGAATCTATAGTAACTACAGAAGTAGGACAGTGCCAAATGTGGACTTCACTACACTTTGATGTTATATCGCCAGGGACCTTTTTTAGCTCAACTGGATTGGGAACAATGGGATTTGGATTTCCAGCAGCAATAGGAGCTAAGGCTGCTAGACCAGACGTACATGTTGTAGATATTGCAGGAGACGGGTCATTTAACATGACTGAAAATTCATTAGCAGTTTCCGTATTAGAAAACTTACCAGTCATAGTCTTTTTGTTAAATAACGATATGCTAGGGATGGTTGCTCAATGGCAGAGAACTTTTTATGACAGGAGATACATGGGAGTGCATCAAAAAAGTTGCCCAGATTATGTAAAGATTGCAGAAGCATATGGCGCAAACGGAATGAAAGCTCAATCAATGGCCGAGTTGGAAAAGGCCATTAAAAGTGCACTCAAGACTGAAGTTGCCACAATAATTGACCTTTCAATAGACCCTGAAGAGGACGTATATCCTTTTGTTGCTCCAGGTACCGGCCTCAAAGATATGGTAACGGGTGCGTAGAACATGAGCTCCAAAGAACCCAGGACAAAACCGTTGTATATCATTTCATCTTTGGTTGAAAATAAGCCAGGAGTGCTGTTTCGTATTACGAACCTATTTCGTGCAAGAAACTTCAATATTGAGAGTATCACAGTAGGCATTACAGAAAAACCAGACTTGTCCAGAATGACAATTACAACAAGGATAGATGAACCTATTCTTGATCAACTAGTGAAACAGCTGAGAAAACTTATTGACATTGTGGAAGTAGAGGTTCTAGACATAAATAATACTGTTTATAGAGAGTTAGCCCTGATAAAAATAAAGGCGAAAGATTTCACAAATAGAAATGAGATCATCAATTTTGCTAATGTATTTAGAGCAAATATCTTGGATATTGGGAAGGAATC
>JAATVM010000076.1 GCA_014523495.1 Nitrososphaerales archaeon TH1920 | reverse complement strand
TCAAAAAAGAAGTAGAACCAAAGGTCAAAAAAGAAGTAGAACCAAAGGTCAAAAAAGAAGTAGAACCAAAGGTCAAAAAAGAAGTAGAACCAAAGAGCAAAAGTTTAGGAAAAAAAGTGTCTAAATCATAATGGTAGTAAATCTAAGAAAAAAGAGAGAATTAATTGCAAGAGTATTGGATGTAGGATTAAATAGGGTAAGATTCGAGCCTGATAAGCTTGATGATATAGCTGATGCTATCACACGGGAGGATATGCGTTCTTTAATTAAGAATGGGACTATATGGACAGTAAAAATAAGAGGGATATCCAGGTCAAGAGCAGAAAAGAAATTAAAAACACATAGAAAACACGGTACTTCTGCAGGTTCCAAGAAGGGAAAGAAAACTGCCAGAGTCGGTAAGAAAGATGTTTATGTTAAGCGAACCAGGGCCATGAGACGTCATTTGAAAATATTGAAAGCTAGAAACGAAATAAATAGAGAAACGTTTTGGGCCCTATATAAGAAAATTAAGGGTGGTAATGTCAGATCTCTATCACACCTGCGAGAACTTGCTAAACAAGCAAAGATGCATAAATAATAATCTTAACCCAACATTCTGTATTTTTCAAAATCTATTATGAGATCATTAACAATGGGGATTCCTTCATTAAGTAACAACAATATCTTTCGTTCCTTCCCGTACATATAACCTCCAACATGTCCATCTGAACAAACAACACGATGACAAGGTACTATAATTGGCCGTGGATTCTTGTTTAAGATCTTTCCAATTCCTCGTGCTCCGTGAGAATTACCTAATGATGAGGCCAATTGTCCATATGTTGCAACTTTTCCGGGAGGAATATTTGAAACCAGATTATAGACAGATTGGCTATTGATACGAGCGCTACTAATTTTTTCATGACCTTTATTTGTATTGGAAGCCATAATTTACTAATGTCACACAATTATAAATAACTATAGTGACATTTTCGTTAGTCTAAATTCTTATAACTTCAATTCCAGGTTCATCGAGTGCGGATAATATTCTGGATTTCTCTTTTCCTAGTCCCTTTGAATCTATCATAATGTACAACACCTTCTCAATGTTCCTGTGTATCATTTGGTCAATTAATAAGTTATCCAAGTTAGATAAGTCATGTTTAGCGGCTATTGCGCCTAGACCATATTCGGATTCCAACAATATCTTATTGAATTT
Source organism: Nitrososphaerales archaeon TH1920 (assembly GCA_014523495.1). GTDB lineage: Archaea > Thermoproteota > Nitrososphaeria > Nitrososphaerales > Nitrososphaeraceae > TA-21. The sequence goes on along the minus strand of JAATVM010000076.1, from coordinate 5,383 downwards.
TGTTGGGTAGTGAGTTCCCCCTATTGCTAAGGCCACTTTATCACAGAATTCAGGTTTTTTTGTAATTACTCTAAACAGTGATCTACAAACTATGCGTGCAGCGTTTTTATCCCTCCATTCCCTCTCAGTTGATCCGATTTCAATAAACAGAATTGGTTTTCTTAGTGATGTGGGACCATGATGTGTAGATTCGATAATGATATCATAATTAGGGACACTATCCTTGCAATTATTCAGTTCAATTAGGTATTGTTTTTGAATCCATGGATAACATATTCCTAATTCCTTTTCCTTGCCACCAAAACTATTTTTGCCAAAATTTCCAGTGGAATGACATGTCAATGCTGGAATATTAGCTTGAGATCTATGTTGAGATAAGAAAATAAAACATGATGTGCCAGGATATTTTTCATCTAAATTATCCAGATAAAGTAAGTTATTTTCAGAAATATGTAAAACAATATTTGGATAATTACTCGAATAAAAGGTAGAATCAGTATCTTCTACGAATCCATATTTCTCAATCAAACATCGTGAAATTGTGCTACTCGCAGGATCTCTGTTTGAACAAACTAGTGTATAATTGCCTGACAACTCACATTATCTGAAATAATTCTAAATTTAATGTTATACGCAATTAATAATAATTTTAATTCACAATGTGCTACTAAATCAGGAAATAGACGAAAATATTGGAGATTCACAGATTATTCGATATAAATTGCTGGTTTATAAGGCCTTGCAAATTTTGACTTTTGTTTTGGGTCATATTTATCATTGTTGTCTTCAGAATAGATACCTACTTTGAGTTGATCATTTCCAGTTTCACTTATTAGTAAAGATATAGAATCTTGAAGTGGTATCAATTCATTAAATGAATCTATATTCATTCTTCTTTCTCTAACTTCAAGAGATTCGGATAATATATCATCTATCATTTTCTTTACCAAGTCAGGATTACGCTTTACTAAATCTTTAACATCGTTATCATTTACAAATTCTTTCATTATAACTCCAAAATTCGTAGCTGATTGTATATGTATCTTGTCTAATAATTTTTTATACAATTTACTCTTGACTTCTGAAGCTGTATATATCATAATTTTTTTTGGGATAATCTTTGTGACCTTTGTTATTTTCTGTATATCTAATATCGTGTCTTGAATAAGTCTTTCATTATCTTCAGATTTAAGAGAAATTTTTGAATTATTAACTTCTGGCCATTGTGATAAACTGATAAAGGAATGATTGCCCATTATTCCCCAAATTTCCTCACAAAAAAAAGGAGCAAACGGTGATAATAATTTTATCCTCACTTCAAAAAAATCCTTTAATGAATTATTATGTATGGGTTTATTTTTTGCAAGTTTTCTTTTTTGATACCATTGTAGATCATTATCCATCAAGTACAATATATTGTGCAAAGCTTCTCTGATTCTAAATTTTTCTATAGCAGTTGTAGTTTCTAAAATAAGGTGTTGTATTCTACTTGAAATCCAAGCATCTTCCAGTTCATTGTGATCCAAACTATTCTGAATTGTAGTAAAGATGTTCTTATGGGAACTGATAGTTCTGTAAATTTCAAACAATTTGGATCTGATGGCTTTTACTTGATCAAAGGAGAAGTCAGAATCTTGTAATATCTCTGCAGACGCTAGCATCGCAAGACGGATTGAATCAGCACCATATTCTCCTATTGCGCGTCGTAGTGGAATAATATTTCCGAGTGATTTAGACATTTTTTTACCTTGCATTAGTACCGATCCATTGACCACAATTTGTTTGGGCCATTTATCTTTGCCAAAAATTGCTGCATGATTGAATATGAAGAACGCTAGGTGATTCGGTACTAGATCCCTTCCAGAATGCCTAGAATCTACCGGATAAAAATATAGAAATTCATTTCTAATTTTTTCCAATAATCGTAAGGAAATTTTTGAATCTTTAGCTACCGCTTCCGCATCATTCTTTCCTAAAAGGACATAATCAAAAAAACTATCATTCAAATCATCTGCTAATATCTTATTTTCGCTTTTTTGTGGATCAATATTATTGTTAATATATTTTGATAATGGGTAATAAGCCATATAGATAACCGAATCTGCTAGACTTTCAATAATCCACTCATTGTCCCATGGGAGTTTTGTTCCTAAACCGATTTTTCTTGCACATGCCCTTTCCTTTAGCCAATCTATAACGTTTGTGAACTCTTGTCTTATTTCTTCAGGTAGAATCTCCATATTTTCAATTAGTTCGTATGCTAATTTTTTCCAATTTTCGTCACCATAATTGATGAACCACTGATTTGTTAGTAACTTAACTACGCATGAAGCACCGCATCTACATTTTACTGCATTTTTTAATTCATACATGGTCGTTCCGATTTCTTGTTTGATAATTTTATCTCTTATTGTCTCTCTAGCTTTTAGGACACTTTGATTTCCCACTAAATCTATGTCTGGTAAAAGAACACCATTGTGAAATTCCTCTGAATAAAGTTTGTTTGTCGCCTCTTCAAGTTTTGGATCATTCTGATCCCTTATTGAATAGCGAGTTACTATCGATTCTGCAGGAGATGTGTCATTTGAGGAAAACAGATCAGTATGTATTATCTTTTTAGGAACAATATCAACTATCATGTCATATTTTCTCAAGGTATCCGGATTCTTACTTAAATCATCTAGCGCTTGATAATCATATGGTGAATGTGCCGGAACCGACATTACAATTCCAGTTCCATTATTAGGATCCACAAATGATGCAGGAAATATCGGTACACATTCTTTCCTAAATTGATCAAGTACCGATTTTCCTATCAACTCGGATCCATTTATTTCTGAAATTATGGAGACACTAAAGTTTAAAAATTCCAACTTTTTTGCAGCATCTCTAGTAGTTATCCATTTCTCATTATTTACAAGTGCAATTACATACTTTATATCAGGATTTATCCATAAGTTTGTCACACCAAAAATAGTTTCTGGTCTTAAAGTTGCAGTCGGGATAATGTATTGTTCTTCAAATTTAAATTTGATAAGCACATATTCGATAAGCTCAGGTTCGATATCGCCTACAGTATCATGTTGACTTACTGGATTTTGATCTCGAGGACACCATCCAACTGGATGTGATCCCTGCACTATCAAACCCTTCATCCTGAGATTTCTAAATTGCCATGAAATGAATTTCGAATAACCTTTATCTATTGTTGTGAATTCTCGTCTCCAATCAATAGAATATCCCATTTCATTCATTCCTTGTTTAATTTCTTCGTGGAAGAATCTTGCAATTTTTTTAGGTTCTTTGAAACTTGATATTATTTTACTAGGGATTTTGTATATTTGTTGGAAAGTTTCAATTAATTCTATATCATTTGATTTGATTCTTTGTGACATTGATACAATAGGGGTTCCTGTGTAGTGGAAACCCATTGGAAATAATACATTATAATTTTGCATACGTTTATACCTTGCATGCACATCAGCCAATGTGTAAGTTCTCCCATGACCCACATGTTGCGGTGAATTTGGGTAAGGATATGCTACAGTAAGAAAATACTTTTTTTTATGGGGTTCAATGTCAGATTCAAATATTCTATTTTCAGTCCACTTCTTTCTCCATTTTTTTTCAATCCTTGCCCAATTGAGTTCTAGATTGGACGTTTTTTCAACTGTATTTTCAGCCATTTTTTTCACTAGAATCTATAATACTAGTCAATAAATTGTCAAGATTCTTCAAGCATTCTTGAACCTTATTTTTGTCTCTTCCTCCACCTTGCCCAAATTTATCTGTGCCTCCACCTCCAGTACCTCCAAGTTGCATTGAAATTTCTTTAGCTATCCTTGATGCTTTAATAATTTTTCGTGATTCAGCACCAACGAAAACTATGACTTTTATTCTTTCTTGATACTGAACCAATGCTACAAACACTAAAAGAGGATCAATGTCAGTACTCTTTTCTCCCAGTGCAATATAGTAATCTTCACCTATTTCATCATCGTACGTACCATATATCTTCAATCCGGATCTTGATATAGTCGCTTTCTGAGAAACGATTTCAGCCATATTGTCTGAAAATTTTTTAACAATGCTCCTAAATTCTCTTTTCGTTAATTCATTGTCCTTGGCTATCTATCAAAAGATTCAACTACTTTCTCTTTACTCGAACCTAAATATTGGGCGATATGAAATAACCGGGAATCCTGTGATTGAACGTACTGTAAAGCATTATTTCCTGCAACAAACTCAAGTCTTACTACACCATCTTGAATCCTCTCTGTTTTTAGAATTTTTATTAGACCTATCTCACCTGTCTTACTTACATGGGTCCCACCACATGCTTCGACATCCCATCCATCTATGTTTACTATCCTAACATTGTTTGACGGGACTGCGCCTCCTTGATAAATCCTGAATGTATAGCGATCCTCAGCATCAGATCTTTCAAATACGTTTATTAGAATTGGTAAATTTTTCTGAACAACTTCATTGGCCGTATTTTCTATTTGATTGATTTCTTCCCTTGTCAATGCAGAATGATGGGTGATGTCCAATCTTGCGTAGTGTTCATCCTTAAAGGCAGAATTCTGCCACACCCATGAACCAAGACTGTTCCTTGCTGCAGAATTCAATATGTGTGTCGCACTATGATTTTTGGTTATAGATCGTCTTCTTGTGTTATCAACAATTCCATGGACTATTTTATCCTCTGGAAAATAATCTTTCGATGGAATTTCTATTTTATGAAGGACTATATCATTTTGTTTTAGTACGTCTGTGACTCTTATACCTTCAATAGATCCAAAATCTGGTTCTTGTCCTCCTCCTCGGGGATAAAATGCAGTCTTATCCAAAATCACGTATTTGCCATCTAGTATTCTAAGAATTCTTGCATCAAATTCCCTAATGGACTCATCTTCGTAGTACAATAATCTTGTGGGCTTGAGTCCAACGATAGTTTCAAAAACTGGAATCTGTTTTGATTCATGTGAAGTATGGAGTTCTGCTAATTTCAAATAAAAATCTGGAGGTATTTTTTGTATAACTCCGGTCTCAAGTAGAAAATCAGGAGTAATTCCATCGGATTCGTACATTCTAATCAAATCCTCAACCTTGAGACTTTTCTTACCTGTCAACATGGACTTGGCTATGGAATACATCCTTTCTTTGGATAACGAATATCTGTTGGATTCAATCTGTATTATAGTTCTAACATCATCTTTGTGCTCTCTTAATTCAGGAAACATTGATTTTAGTTGGTCAATGTGTAAATCCATAATATCTTCTAAATTGACCCTCCAACCAAAACGTGCAAGTAGTGCAAGGGTTCTTCTTAATATAATTCTGAGATTATAACCTCCTCCCACATTCGAAGGCAAGGAAC
>JAATVM010000075.1 GCA_014523495.1 Nitrososphaerales archaeon TH1920 | reverse complement strand
TGATGGCGGTGTTGTGGATAATAAAGGGATACTTGGGGACGAGGATACATTGAATAAGTATTATGCATATGGTATACGAAATAGTTTTGGCATAGGATTTGATTCTGTAACGGGAAACCTTTGGGAATCAGAAAATGGTCGAAGTACTGATGATGAAATCAATCTTGCTTTACCAGGATTTAATGGTGGATGGAGGGAAGTAATTGGTTTTTCTAAAACAACACCGGGATTTAATGAAGATAACCTAGAAGACTTTGGAGGCAAGGGTACTTACAGGGACCCAGAATTTGTATGGCGAGATACTGTTGCTCCTACTTCAATTCTTTTTCTTCATACAGACAACCTTGGATCAAAATATAAAGATACACTAATTGTGGGCAGTGTAAAAAATGGCACTATCTTCAATTTTCCACTGGACAAGACTAGGACACATTTAGTACTTTCTGGTGCATTATTAGATAAAACAGCCGATACCAATTATGAAACAGGTAGCGTAATTTTTGGTAGAAATTTTGGGGTAATCACAGATCTTCAAATCGGGCCAGATGATAACCTATATGTTCTATCAAACTATAAACATGAAGGAACGATATTTAAGGTGTTAGCTAATAACAAAATTAATTAAAAAGACTTTAACTTTGAATCTCCAATACGAAGTATTTCATGATTTAGCAAATATAAGTAGGATCTCTATACCTTTCAAAACAATACAATATACCGTCTCTGGAACCAATAAATAACATACCATCTGCTAAACATGGAGAAGAATCAATGCTCCCCATTGTAGGAAACTTCCATTCCTGCTTGCCCGTGTCGGAATTTATACCATAAATAAATGAGTCTAACCCTCCAAAAAACAACAGCTTATCATATTCGCTGGTTGAAGGTGATGACCAAATTTTTCCACCAGTTTCAAATTCCCATATTTTCGAGCCTTCTAGGTTGAAACAATAAAGTCGACAATCTGAAGTTCCAAATATGATTCTGTCTTTTACCAAAAGGGGAGACGATAAAACCGGCTTTAAGATAGTTTTATCCCATTTTATAGAACCGTCAATACGATCTAAGCAATACATTCCTCCTTCATGTGTACCAATAAAAAGTAAATCTTTTGATAGACATGGTGATGAAGAACGCACTCTACCATTTAATTTTGATTTCCATTTTAGAGATCCGTTTGAACTTACAGAGTAAATGAAACCGTCATCTGATCCAAAATATAGCATATTATCGTAGTAGGATGGGGAAGACCAAATTTGACCATCAGTTTCATATTTCCAAACAATTGCTCCTTTTGGATTGAGCAGATACATATTGTGATCCAGTGATCCCAAAACTATATCATTTCCTATAGGGCATGGTGATGAAAAAATATCACCAGTAATTTGAACCTTCCAAATCACATTGCCATCATTTTTATCTAATGAAAAAACAAAATTATTTTTAGAAAAATCATTATTTATCCAAGAATCAAAGGTAGCACAGATCATCATATCATCCATAATTAATGGAGATGAGACGATAGGGCTGCCCATATTCTGATGCCATTTTATTTCTCTTCTTAAAATATCCAAACAGAATATACGTCCGGTTAATGTAGCAATGTACAGAAAACCCTGTTCAAATACTGGAGAAGATATCATAGGACCCAGCTCTATTGTCCAGTAAAGTAACGGTTTAGTTAAGGGCTTTGTTTTTGCCGTGCCTGTCCTGTGGACGTTTCCTCTAAACATAGTCCAAGATTGCTTATACTCAGTAAACATACTCTATCTTACCTTTTTGGAAAAAAGCAGAAAATTAATCACGATCATCAAAATTGGAGATATAGAATTTAAATTACAAATTTACTCTTTGCAGCAGTTCCCCAAGGGAATATCATAACCGTGCGGACATGACCTAGGGTGTTTTAATAAAGTACACAATGCGTCAGTAAATTTCTCTTTCAAGTGGTGTTCTATTCCACAAACCATCTCTTCATCAATTTCAATTTTTAAGGCTTCTTTCATCATTACTTCTAAAAGTCTTGTATTTCTTATCATTCGTTCCCCTATTTGTTCGCCTTCAGCTGTTAATTCCATTACAGCGTTACCTTTTACATATTGAACAAGATTTGCACTGTTTAGTTTGTGAAGCATTTGAACAACTGAGGGTTGTCGTACATTTAGGATTTTGGCAATGGAACTAACTTTTACTTTTTCTTTTCGTTCACGTATATGCCATATTGCCTTCAGATACATTTCAACATGTTCAGATTCAGCCGTTCCTAGATATAGCTCCTCATCAGATTTCATGTAACGGCCCCCAAACATTAGATATATTTTTAATTGTACTATAATTATTAACTTTCCGCTCTTCGAATTTCATTAATTATATTGCTTTATTATCAAAATTTGAATATTAACAATTGTGTTGCTAAAATTAGATATTAAGCAAATCATCGGTTTTCGCCATCCTTAATACGAGCCATAGATTTTCGCGATGCTTCCACCAATTTCTTCCTGCGTGGTTGTATAAATAATATGTAAAGAGCTCCCACAGCATAAACTGATAAAAGTATTGTTTGAGCAATTGTTGTTTCGAGTGTCGGATGAATACCTGTCATCGTTGCCAAATTTATCTCTAAACGCGGAATTATTCCAAATAGATGCGTTGTTGAAATATACCCTACTTCTTGGAATTCTCTTACAGCATTACCAATAAATGCAATAGACATGTAAGCTCCAATTGCGATTGTTAATCCAAACAATACCCGTAGTGGTAGCTTCTTGCCCAATTTTCTAATAATAAATACAAGACTAATTATTACTGCCAGTCCTAGTATTAGTCCTAGGATTACGAATGTTTCCATATTTTTCGCAAAAGACAGCATAGCCTGGTAAAATAAGACAGTTTCAAATCCTTCTCTATAAACTGTAAAAAATGATAGCATTGCAAATACCATCACGCTTCCCGATGTTGTTGCTTGCCAAACTTTTGCCTTTACGAACTCGATCCATTTTTTTGTTTCAACCTTATTTAGTATCCAAAAACTTATCCAGAATAATACTACAACAGCTGAAATTCCTGCTATTGCTTCAATCAATTCTTTACTTGCGCCCGTTATACTTATAACAAATTGCGCAATATACCATGTAATAACCGTTCCTATAATAGCGATCACAATTCCTAGATAAACGTGTTTCTTATAATGAGCATTCCGTGATGCTTCAAGATAAGCAATAATAGCGCCAATAATGAGTGCGGACTCAAGCCCTTCTCTGAATATAATTGAAAATGAAGTCGAAAATGCTAGGGAAGGAGCTATTATACCAGTGCCGGTTACTAATCTTTCGGATTCATCTAATCCATTTCTAATTTCCACAACCTTTGCTTCAATATTTGCGTATGGTTGATGTTGTTGAATTAAATTGCGAAGTTCTGCGAATTTTATTTCCATATCAAGAGTAAAGTCCGGATTTATTGGCCTAAGTGGGATTTCTATGCCTTCATAACTGTCTAGGTAAGCTGATCTGGATATGGCGAATGCGTCATCATATTTAGCTTCCTTATACTGGTGAAGAAGATCCACTAATCTGATCCTTATATTATCGATGTCTGTTCTTACACCCATCTTGTCTAACTCCGTACTCTCACCAAACCCCTTTTTTATTCCAGCGTATGTGCCAAACCCCTTACTTAATTCTTTAATATCACTCAAATTGTTAAGTTGGATATTCGTTATTATGGGAACGAAATACTCTGAGGTATTATTTACTTTAATATTTTCATAACTAATATTCAACAGATTTGCAGCTTGTGATAAGTTGTTAGTGATATTGGTGACAAGAATAATTGTTTGTGATTGTTGTTTGTTTCTTATTAACTCCCGAAGTTCTTCTCTCATCATTTTTTCTAAACTGCTCATGAGCTCCGGATTTACTTTTTCTAGTGGAGCCTCGATATATTCGAAATTGTCTAAATATGCGGTAGTTGCATACTTCTCAGCAGAAGAATAATCAGAATTATCCTTTATAGATCCAATGATTTTTGATAACAAATTTTTTATATTTCCAAAATAAATTCTTAAAGAATCATTCGTTTGAATATTAGATTCTTCTTCTATAATATTTGTTTGGATAGCTGTTATAAGTTGTGAGATGATTTGAGGATCGGATTTCTGAGATAAAGAATTTTTCAAGTCACCAAAAAAAGACTCAAGTTCTAGTTGTTTGGATTCACTAAATAATTTAGAAATATTTTTGTATAATTTATGTGAGATATCTACCATCCCTATTGCATTTTCATAATCGGTTTGGCTAAAGGAATTGTTAGTATTACCAATATTAGATAGTTGATAGAATTTAGATGTATCGTTTAGCAGTACGGTGATTGTTGAGGCTATGATAGGATGGTAATCCGAACTATTTGGATTTAGTATATCTGAATTAATATTATTTAAAATATTTTCTACTTGAACAATCTTACTTTCTATTAACGATGATTGAATATTAGATTTTACCATTATAGGTAAATCAATCAAAAGTGATTCTAATCTTTCAGTTGAATTCTGATCAATTTCTCTAAGCTTGTCTTTAATTGAAGGAAGAATTATCGAGTGTGAGATATATGCGTGCCCAAAAGCTCCCGAGCTATCTCCGTTTGAAAGACTAGCCTGTACCAAATTCATTTGTTCCAAAATCCTTTGTAGATTAACTGTGACTAAGATTATGTCGTTAGAACCGATCGTAGTATTCTCTGCTCCATATGAGGAACCAAATAACATACTGGGAATAAGGAAAGCAATTGATAAAATTAATGGAATATTTTTCTCATTTACGATCCCATAGAAAATTTTCATTCATTTCTTCTACCTCATGTGAACGGTTTTGCAGGGTTGTCGTTTTCCGGTGACATGAAACTATTAGGCTTACCTAAGTAAATTAATGCAATATAAATCTTGATGATCTCGAATCAGCATCAAAATTTTGTAATTATTCAATAATATCCAAATAGAAAGTGTGGTATCTGAAAATACATA
>JAATVM010000074.1 GCA_014523495.1 Nitrososphaerales archaeon TH1920 | reverse complement strand
TCTATTGATAACATAAGTTACTTTATCGCCAACATTTTTTTTCCTTATCTTGTCTGCCACCATTGCAGTCATGATCATTTCGGCGCCTTTTGAATCAAACAATTCAACAGCTTGTTTTATGGAGATATTCTTGGAATCCAGTGATTGATTCAATATTTCTGAAATAACTGGATCTATCTCCTTCATCATAGATTCTAGCATCAATTTAATTCCTCCTTGACCAATCCACTGCTATCTGATAATCTGGATATATAGTTCCATAGATTCTTGGAGATGAAATCTCTTTTGTTCAAAATAAATTCCGGATAAATTGCAAGTCTACCTTTAAACATATAACCTGCCTTTTCAGTAGCATGCTTAACATCTTTAATGTCAGGCCAAGGAGATTCAGGATTTACGAAATCAATTGTTAGGGGAGATATTCCACCCCAGTCATTAATACCTGCATCAATATAGTTGGAATAATGTTTAGGGCTAAGATTGGGTGGAACTTGGATGTTCATCTGTGGAATTATGATCCTTGCTAAGGAAACTGTAAGTAAAAATAAATCATATGTGGGAGGCTCAAAGTTCCTCATTTTGGTATTGTATTTGGGTACGTGGTTTTGCATTATTATCTCTTGAATGTTTCCATATTTTTGATTAACTTCCCTAATAACAAACAATGAATCAATTATCTCTTCTAAGGTTTCTCCGATTCCTATGAGTAACCCTGTGGTCATAGGTATTTTTAGTTTACCTGCATTTTCAAGAACACGAATTCTGGCTCTTGGGTTTTTGCTAGGTGCTAATTCATGTGGCATATTCTTACCCGAGAGTCTTTCACTAGATGTCTCTAACATACACCCAAGGCTTACATTAGATCTTTTGAGCATCGATAATTCATCATAATTCAAACTGCCCGCATTCGTATGCGGTAATAGTCCTGTTTCTTCCAAAATCAAATTACTTATTTGCTCTATATATTCAGTCGTAGATGAACAATCGTATTTTTTTAACCATTCCCTAAATTCAGGATATTTTTGTTCCGGCCTTTCTCCAGTCACAATTAATGCTTCTGTACATTTTAGATGTTTACCTAACCTTGCTATATGTAATACTTGACCCTTTGTAAGAATTGATAAATCAAAGTCCGACAACTCTTTTTTATAAGTGCAGTAAGAACAGGTATCTCTACAAAGATTGATCAAGTTTATAAACACCTTTCTGGAATATGTTATTGGACCATTTTTACAATTATCCCTTAGTGTTTTCGCTAATGCACATAGCGATTTTATGTCATATTGCTTTATTAACTCATAAACTTCATCTTTAGCAATCGGGAAATTCTGTACTCTCTGCGCAATTTCATTCATTGCCGACAGATCCATTCCATCCAGCTGAGATTTCAATGCCTTATTATTATTGAAGGGCTTTATTATTAATAATTTGTTTCAACAATAAACTTCAATTGTTCAATTATGCGGTAGAAGGACAGTTGTGATGAATATGCAAACAAAAATAGTGTAAATTATATTAATCGCAAATGAGTTTTTCCCAACCACGTTGCATCTCCTATATATGAAACGGATGCTGTTTTCCACTGACCAAATAATTTCTATCACGCCACTTTACTACTCTGTTTCCTCTTGAACCAAAAGCGGACATCAAGAAACAAAGAGTTATTACTGTGCATCCTAAGGGAAAGCCAAGTCCATAAATTGATTTCTGTAAGAGACCAAAATGAGATTGCACGACAGTACAAGTAAGTATTAGACAGATTGTCAAAACATTGATAGTCAACAGAAAGCCATTAAGCTGATAATCTGCAAGATAAAGCAAGGAAAGAGGCAAAATTAGAAATGGCTCAAATAGTATAAAAAAAATAACAGCTGTAACCATCATTGCCGATCTTTTCTTTTGTGTATGTAGTGGAATGATTATGCGACGTAATGCATGCCATAGTGAGTGCGGATCGCGTGCCCATAATGCCTCGACGTAATCTTCACCCCTGACTAATCTCAATTTCATTCCTTCTTCTTTTACTTTGCGTCCTAATGCTCCATCCTCAACTAACTCTTGATGTACTTTTTCATGTGTGCCGATTCTTTCGTAGGTTTTTCTTGTTATGAGATAAAAACTACCAAAAAAATAACCAATCCTATTTTTTGGATTATTTACACGGAGTGGTGAATATCTTGAATGTAGAAATACAGATAGTACAGGCAATGTAAGTTTTGTAATTATATCATAGCATAAGAGTTTGGGAACAAGAGTAAGTGCATCAAGTTCTTGATGAATCATTGTATTAACTGTGGAAGACAATGCATTGGGTTTGTGTACGGTATCAGCATCAGTAAACATAAGAATTTCTCCTGATGATTTTTGGAAACCTTGAAAACACGCCCAATTCTTTCCAACCCAATCGTCTGGTCTAGGAGGAGCTTTTACTACTACCAAATTATGATTTTTTCTGGCAATCTCTGAAATAATTGATAGGGTTTTATCTGTAGACGCATCATCGATAGCTATTACCTCGAAGTTATCATAGTCTTGCGACAACAAAGACTGAAGGCATTTTAATATTGTTTCCTCTTCATTTCTCGCCGGTACAATAATACTGACTTTAGGTTTTGATTTTATTCTATACTTGGCCGACCATTCTAACTTTGGAGATTTTAAAATTGATCTTGTGATCAAAATAAGAAAATAGGTCCAACAGGCAAGGATTGCAGTATTAATTGCTATTATGATGCCAAGTACTACTAAAAAGATCAATCGGTATCATTATTTTTTTCGGAATATAGACTATACTGCTCTATTTGAAATAATTTCGTAATAATATGATTGATTAATTTAACATTTTTCAAAAAGATAAGAATGATTTACAGTTAATCTTATTTTGCATTACTGGTTAACAGAATATCAAAAATGAATACTCATACGCCCAAAATTTGCTTTAATAAGGCTCTATAATCCACATTTTGCTTAGTACTACCTGGTGCAGGTAATTCAAAAATTAAAGGAATTGGCCGATTGGTTCTAATATTCGTAAGTTGAGTGCGAATTTCCTTTCCAATATCTTCACTTATTAGAACAAGTCCGACATCGCTAACAGTGTCTAGACTATTAATATGATGTAGCGCTTCAGTTGAGGAATCTACTTTAATGCCTTCAACGCCAGCAAGTTGAAAGCTTGTTACAAAAATTCTACTTCCAACCGCCATTATTCTCAATTTGTCTTAAACACCTAATCCTATAGTTCTTTTTAATTCTTTTGTATGACGAATTTGATAAAATATGTAATCCCAACTGTTTTGACATTACAGATAAATCATAGTTTTTTATCTCTTTCAGCATTGCCTGATAACCAAGATCTAAGAATATTGTACGTTCTACTTGATGGAATTGGTGACCTTCCAAATCCAAATTTGAATGGACAAACTCCATTGGAGGCTGCCAAGACTCCAAATATTGATACTCTAGCTAAAAATGGTAAAATGGGTCAGGTAATAAGCGTAGGCGAAGGAATATCACCTCAATCAGATATTGCGGTATTCAACATGCTCGGTTATGATTTTCAGGGGAAAGAATATGTGGGAAGGGGGATTGTAGAAATAATTGGCTGTGGTGTTGAGTTCCGTGACGGAGATCTAGCTCTAAGAGGTAATTTTGCGACACTAGATAGAAATAAAATAATTGATAGACGCGCGGGTCGAGATATTGTCAAACAAGAAGCCATCCATATCTGTGCGTTTCTAGAAGATAATGTGAAATTTGATGACCCGGATGTTTCAGTCAAAATAACACCGACTATTTCACACCGTGTTATTATTAAATTTAGACACAACAAAAAATATCTCTCTGATAAAATAACTAATACTGATCCTGCATATGGTAAATTGAATGGTATAGGTATCGCCAAAACTGATGTTGAGAGTATGGTTGTTCAGGAGTCCAAATCAGAAGATAATTCAGAGTCATCAATCCTCTCAGCAAAAATTGTCAACGAATTTACTCGTAAATCTATTTCTTTGTTGAAGGAACATCCAATAAATCTTAAACGGATTTCAAACAACAAAAAACCTATGAACGTAATCTTATTGCGCGATGCTGGCAATAGTATACCTTCGCTTCAACCGATCAATGAAAAGTATGGCATTTCTACCTCTTGTTTGGTTGATATGCCTGTAGAAATTGGAATAGCCAAAATGCTAGGGATGGCACTATTTTGTTCTGAAAAAATTGATGATTATACACAAAAAGGAAAGGAGGTTGCAGAAATTCTTAACTCATATAATCTAGTATATGTTCATATAAAGGGACCTGATGAATATGGACATGATGGCGATGCATTGGGTAAAAAATCTAATATTGAATTGATAGACGAAAATTTCTTCGGTATGTTTTTGAAATCGGCAAATAAACCATATGTAGTAGTTATCTCGGGCGATCACTCAACTCCGTGTATTAAAAAGTCACATACTGATGATCCAATCCCTTTGCTGGTATCAGGAAATGGTATCAAAAGTGATGGAAGTCAAGGCTTTACAGAATCTTGGGGGCGTACAGGATCCATAGGAACATTAAAAGGCTCAGAAGTAATTTCAAATGTATTGAAAATGATACGTACCCAAAAGGAGAAAGGATAAATAAAAAACTAATTTCATTCAGTTATTTATTGCTCGGATCCAGTTAATATTACCTTACATTGCTCGCATACTTTTTCATCAATGTTTCTTTCAAGGCTATGGTGTGCATCACAAATTATGAGTGAGTAACGCATATAATTGCAGAGTGCAATAAATTTGGACAATGTTTTAGCAGTGTATGCTCTATTTGTAGAAAGATCATCACTAATTTCTTTTATCATACTCATGATTTCACTAAGTGAAACTAGTTTAGATATTAGTTCATTGTCGCCACGCGTACCTCTTAGATAGTTGCTTACTGCTGCTTGCGTAATTCCTAGCAATCTAGCTACTTCTTCTTCTTTTAGACCTTTTTCAATTACTAACTCCTTTGACAAAATAGCCCTTACCGCGGGAATTAATAATTTGGATTCAATTTCTGATGGAAGTAGCATTAGGTGAGCCTAAATATGTCTTATTAAATATATATAGTTTTTTTTGAACATTAGGAATCGTGAGATTTGAAACGTATTTTATAGCAGAAACCTAAAAGTTAGATTTATTATATTCATCTAAAAGTTCCACTCAATTACGAAAGTTTGTCATATTCTATTTCTTTGACGAGTGTCAATATCATAATCGCATTATTTTGGTGAGTTATCTGTAATCCCATGAAATCAAGATTAAAAACTACATTTATTAAGACTCTAAATTATTATTGACTAGATCTTGCAAAAATTCGACGATTTAGACATGAAAATATTGTCTGAACTATGTAAGAATGCTAATATTTCAGTACCTAGATTGAGTAAGTTATTATCTATAAATTCTTCAGTTTTGTATAGTAGGATTAAGCGACTTTACAAAAGAAATTTGATCCAAAAATCAACAATAATCGTAAATGAACCTCTATTGGGAATAAATGTAAAGGCCGTTGTTGGAATAAATAGGGATCCAAAATTAAAACAGGAGATTCACGCTGCTTTGTTGAAGATATTACAGGTAATGTCAATTTCTGAAGTTACTGGTAGATTTGATATCTTGGTGACTATCAGTGCTACTACACTCGAGGAACTTCATAATGTTGTTATAAAACAGATTGGAAAAATCGAAGGAGTTCAAAATACTGAAACATTTGTAGAGATGCAAAGGACAGAAAAAGAACGTATATTCTCTACATAATTTCATCAATAATCTACTGACATAAGCTCCAAAAAATTTGCTGATCGAAAAAATTCTTTATACTAAATTATGGTAACATACTAAATATACTGTCTTACAATTAGCTGTTGTAATAGATTTTTGTTTGTACATTAGCCTATTAATACAATACAATATTATTTTGCTGTTAAAAATCAATGGTTAAAAACATTGATCAACTATTTTCACTTTGCATTTCTTGTCAAAACTGTGGTGTCGTACTAGAAAATTCAAATTTAGGTTCTACTTTTGGTAATTTGTATTTTTTGGATGTCATATATGAGGAGTACTGCTCCTTCTTCCCAATCTTGTATGGCAAATTTTTATTCAAATAGGTCTGATTTTCAATATCGATAGATTCAAATTATGCAATAATGGATAAAATGTGAATTTTTGTCTATTCTACAACAGAAAGTATTGGAAATAATTCAAGTATTAAAACTTGCAAAAAAAACCAGCAAGGATGACTATATGACCCACCTCAGGTTGGTACTTTTGGGCATAGGTATTGTAGGCGGAATCGCTTTTGTCATAAAATTGATTGCTGAATTTCTGACATTCTCAACAAAGCGTTAGATTGTTTCGTTAAAAACAACCCAAATTTCGAATAATATTAATTTCCTAGTCGTCGTAGTCCTTTATGAAAGTTAATTTGCGAAAAATCATAGGAACTCTTGGATCTCATTGTTCGCTTCAGGTTTTAAAGGGAGCAAAGGATGAAGGCTTTAAAACTCTATTGATATCTGAAAAAAAGAGATATCATGTGTACAATAGATTTAGCTTCATTGACCATGTGATATTAGTTGATAAATTTAGGGATATTCTAGAGGCAGGTATTCAAAACAGATTGAATGACTTGAATTGTATTCTTATTCCTCATGGGACTCTAATATCGTCTTTAAGTTCTGATGAAATAGAAAGTATTGATGTACCTGTTTTTGGTAATAAATTTATATTAAGATGGGAAGCTAACAGAAGTCTAAAACAAAAACTGATGATAGAGTCAAAATTACAAATACCAAGAACAATAAAATCCAAAGGAGAAATTAATGATCTATGCATCGTAAAGTTACATGGAGCTGCTGGAGGGAAAGGATATTTCCTTGCATCAGACAAGAAGGGTTTTGAGGAAGGATATAACAAACTATTGAATGACAATGTTATTACTGATGAGAAACAACTTTATATTCAGGAATATGTAAAGGGAGTTCCTGTATTCCTTCATTTTTTTTATTCTCCAATTTCAGGGGACATCGAATTCATGGGAGTAGATAGGAGATATGAATCTGATATTGATGGTATTTCACGCATTCCCTCAAAACATCAACTTGATGTTCAAATAGAACCTACTTATAATGTAATTGGGAATATCCCTTTAGTTCTTAGAGAATCACTCCTTGATGACGTATACCAAATGGGAGAAAATTTTGTACAAGCCTCAGAAAGACTAGTCCCTCCAGGAATTCCTGGACCATTTTGTTTGGAAGGAGTATATACAAAGGATGCAAAATTCATTAGCTTTGAATTTTCTGCAAGAATTGTTGCTGGAACAAACCTCTATATTTCCGGATCTCAATATTCTAATTTCTTGTTTGAAAATGGCATGAGTATGGGGAGAAGAATCGCGCTTGAAATAAAGAATGCTATCAATAAAAGAAAATTAGATACCATACTCACATAGTTTGGTGCAGGAGTCGACCTGACAAATAAGGTATTCGAGTCATTGGTGGATCAAATCGACAGAATTTATCAAGCCATATATGGGGTTTTTCAAAAAATGTTCTGCAGTCTTTTTATCTTTGATATCTATCATTATTACTTTTTCATTTATGAGTGATACTATTATAGGAACGTCCTGCCATTCCAAGACGCCATTAGTATATACATCAACCTTACAATTAAAACCTGAAGTGTTATTATTTTCATTTTTAAATAAAATGCCCAGTTTATTCTGGGTATCTAAATTAATTGGTTGACTTGTGACGGGTTTATAAACAATTGTATGGAAGTGAATGTTATTTCCGTCAGTACTAATCATCGTAAAGTTGCTTTTGAAATAGGTAACATTATCATTTAAGACGTCGATCCTCCATTTCCCACCTAAAAGATAATTCGAAGAAAAATTTGTATTGATATCCTTGACTAGAGTGTTTGAATTGTTGGATGTATCTTGTGAAAACGAAATTGTGTTTATTGTTCCTTCAGCATTAAATGACGCATTTGTTGATTTATCTACTTGCTTTGATGAATTAGTAACAGAAGTTTGTCCATATACATATGTTGCAAATTCATTATGACTTTGTAGAATAAAGATTTCAAGACCAATAATAAATGTAATAAAATTTATAATAAGGAAAACAAGCCAAAATCGACCTAATATCATTACTCAAAATTAGAAATTTAGCATAACTTAAATTTTACTTATAATATTTAGATTAGAGAGGGATTTGGAATTATTAATCCAGCTAGAAAAATTCTTTTACAGATTTGATTAATGTACTAATATTAATATATTGTCCGAAAATCAAAGAAACTGATGCTTCATGTATCAGTAGACAATTATGGCATAACAGTGGATGACGAGAGTAAAAAAATATACCTAGATCCTAATAAGCAACCCCATTCTGATTTCATTTTCATTTCACATGCACATACTGATCATTTATACAAAAGTGTTAGAGAAAACAGTAATAAGATAATCACCTCAAAGATTACTCATAAAATTGCAATGCATCGGGGATACAAATATGGTGATATGTATGAAAAACATGATTTCAAATTACTGGATTCAGGACATATTCTTGGCTCAAACGGACTGCTTATAGAAGACGAGCTGTACTACACTGGGGATATTTCAATAAGAAAAAGAGCATTTATGAATCCTGCCGTTATACCCACGGCAAAAATTCTTATAATTGAATCTACCTTTGGTCATCCCGATTACATATTTCCAAGATTTGAAAGCACCATACACAATGCAAATTTAATAATCTCAGAAATGTATCATCAAGGTATACCGGTCATTTTGCTAGGATACACTCTAGGAAAGGCACAAATTCTAACAAATGTTTTCAGACATTGGAAACCGTTAATTGTACATGATTCAATAGACGTGATGAACAAACTTTACTCAGAGTTTGGGATCAATATGGATAATTATGTTACTTTCGCAGAAGCAGAAAAAAACAGTATGCTTTCTTCTCACAAGCCATGGTTACTTGTAGCTCCGATGGCTTCATGTAGAAATGGATTTCTCAAATATATCAAAAAAAAATATGGCGCATTATCCATTGGATTCAGTGGATGGGCAGTAATGCCACATTACAAATTTTCGTTGGGACTCGACTATTGTTTACCTCTAAGTGATCACTGCGATTACAACGATTTAATGACAGTAATCAAAAAATGCAACCCTGAGAAAATCTATACTTTTCACGGTTTTGCTGAAAATCTTGCAGAAGACCTTCGGATATTGGGTTTTGATGCCGACCCACTTATTTATGCCAGAGGTAAAAGAAATACCTTTGTTAAACTTGACACTTTTTTTTAGTAAATCAATTTCTTGAACATAGTAGAGGTAAAGTCCAAAAGTCTATTTGCACTTTAGTTCTTGTCATCGACAAATTATTTTTCGTGTTCTCTAAAATAAGGAATTACTTTTTTACCAAATAATTCTATATTTTTGAAATATCCATCTCCCCAAAATCTAATTATAAAGTGGTTAGTTCCTGCTTCGATGAATCGTTCTAACATTTCGATTGCGTCATCAGGCTTACCAACCCCTATCGCACTTCTTGCTACATCATCGGGTATCTGCATCGCAGCTCTTTTCATTTGTTCCATTAATTCTGGTTTGTTCATTGCATATTCTGTAAAGTACCTGCGAAAATCAAATTCCGAATCTTGTTGAATATTGTGAACCTTCAATAATTCTGGTTTGTATAAACTAACTTTTACTGCATTCTTCATCTTATTCCATGCCTCTTCACCATCATCAGTAAAATATACGTCTACATCATTTGCATATTGAAAATTGCTTATATCTCTTCCAATTCTTTTGGCATGGTCTTTGATAATGTTAGCGTGGTGATTGAACAATGCAGGTGTGTAACCTATTGGTATCCAACCGTCACCATAAATAGCACACAACTCTAAAGTCTTTGGTGCACCCGCAGCAATATATACGGGCGGCCTAGGTTTTCTAATACTTTTTGCTTGCAGACATGCATTAATGAGTTTATAATACTCTCCATTATAATTTACCCTATTATCTGGGTCGGAATCGAAAAGAGTTTCTATAACTTCCAATTGCTCCCTAAATTTAGTTACTGGCTTTTTAAATTCGATTCCAAAATCCACTACATTTTGCGCTTCTCCTGCACCGATTCCTAGTATTGCTCTACCATTAGTTAATCTATCCAAGGTAATTGCTGACAGCGCAATAGTTGAAGGATGTCTTCTTATGGCATCAGTCACACAAGTACCCAACTCAACATTTCTAGTAACAGCACCAATCGCTGCGAGTAACAGCCACGCGTCATTAACAACTGCATTTTTCCACTGTGGTACGTTTGAATGATCCATTGACCAGATTGAATCAAAATCAATTCTATCGGCAATTTGACAAGCTGTCATTATTTGTAT
>JAATVM010000073.1 GCA_014523495.1 Nitrososphaerales archaeon TH1920 | reverse complement strand
TGTTTCTCGTGGGAGGGCGATAGTAAAGACGATGATTGCGAAGAGTTCTAGAAATCTGAGTTCATCATATTTTTTTGGTACTCTAATACAAATGACATAAAATAATATTATCAAACAAGTTATTTCTCGATATTGAACAGATAAGACGCACTATAGTTAAAGTACATGTATTGTCGATCCGCAAGTTTTATTAGTATTATGGGTGTTGTAGGTATGAGATGTATAAGATTATTAATAGAGGTATAATGCTTGTTGCAATAGCTGCATTGCTAAGTTCTTTAGGATCATCAGTTGTTGCTAATGTATGGGCAGACGACATAGTAGGAGATTCAGGGGATGATTTTTTACCTGGCACTAATGGAAAAGATAATATCTGGGGGTTGGACGGCGACGACGTAATATGGGGAAAATCAGATAATGATAACCTTTACGGCATGGATGACGATGATTTTATTAATGGAAATAGTGGCAGAGATCATATTTTAGGAGAAGATGGTGATGATATTATTGAAGGTAACAAAGGTAATGATGAGATAGACGGTGGAAGAAATACTGATGTAATTCAGGGTAATAGCGGTGATGATGACATAACAGGTGGGAGAGGTAATGACATAATAGAGGGAAACGATGGTGAGGATGAGATTTATGGAGAAGAAGGAAGAGATTGGATAGCAGGAAAGGACGGAGATGATTTATTATTTGGAAAAGAAGATCGTGATAGAATAAAAGGTGGTTCAGGTGCTGACGATATAGCAGGAGGAAGTGGTGATGATAGACTATGGGGAAAAGAAAATAAGGACGATATCAAAGCTGGTAAAGGAGATGACTATTTACATGGCGGTACAGGAAACGATGACCTGAAGGGAGGTTCAGGAGATGATATCCTTAGAGGAGGTCCGGGGGCTGATGATTTTGACTGTGGAAGTGGTGATGATGAAATATTAGATTATAACCGTTCAGAGGGTGATAGTAAAGATGATAATTGCGAAGAGTTCTAGTATTCTAGAAATATTAGTTTTTTTTGTTACTCTATTTAATTGACACAAGTAATACTATCAAACAGGTTAATTCTCGATATTGAACAGATAAGACGCACTATAAAGTACATGTATTGTCGATCCGCAAGTTTTATTAGTATTGCACAATTTATTGATGTCGTGTCAAATATGAATCGAGAAAAGAATTTAGTGATGTATGGTTTTGTTAGTGTATTATTATTAGCTTCATTTTTAATGACTGTTCCGGCAAATCAATATCAAAAAATTTTCGCCCAAACAGAAGGTGAAACACCTGAAGATACGCAAGTGAATGTAACAGAAGAAAACCAAGAAAATGCCACAGATGTAGAAATACCAAAATTTGAAAACCGAACTGCCACATTCGTGCCACCACCGGAAGGTGAAAGGAAAGCACCACCCGTACCGGCTGATGCAATTAAAGGCGACGAGTTGCCTGACGAAATGCCAGTGAAAGACCCTGACAGTGAACCACTGTCAATTACAAATAGAACTGAGATATTGGAAGTACTGCCTGCAAACTCAACAAAAATAATAGAACATGTTGATGATGATTTGAAAAATAGCACTGGCGAAGGTTTGCTTCCACCTGCAATACTGGATAAAATAAAATCTGGTGAGGGTCAAGGTAATGATACTATTCTAGACATTTCTTCCCCTGAAGAACTTGATGAAATTAAGAATTTCTCAGAGTCTACAACAAATCAGACTACTGAAGAAGCTGTAGAGGAAGGGGAACCTATTTCCATATCCAATGTTACAAATGCAACCGCTACAGAGGCACCACCTGAAGAACAAGAAGAAGCAAGTAATGTTACAAATGCTACAGGATTAGAAACTAATGTTACTACTGCTACAGAACAAGAAGAGCCTTTTGGTATAGTCGAAACTAACTTGACAAATGCTACTGGAGGAGAAGAACAAGCTCAAGCGGGACAAGGTGAACAAGAAGGAGCTGCAGATGGAGAAGAACAAGCTCAAGCAGGACAAGAAGAGACTAATGTGACAAATGCTACTAGTGAAGAACAACCAGCTCAGACAAAAGAAGAACAAAAACAAGCTGAAGGCGAAGAAGAACAAGCTCAAGAAGGAGGAGAAGAAGCAATTACAAATGCGACTAATGCAACAACCGCACAGCCTCTAAAGGAGCTCCTCAATAAAGCTAACGTTACCAGTATGCTTAACGCTACTGAGTCAAAAGACGAGAACGATAATCCTGAAGATGGCGGCCAAGATGAATAATCCTTTATCGGGTAGGATAGAGTATCAAACTACGCAAAATTAACAGTAAAGAATTAGACATTCAATTTTTTAATTTTTATTTCAAGTTTTTATTGGTCTTGGTCTTCCAGCCACGTGGATAAGTATCAGGCTTCATTATCAGTCTCTTTATATTGAACGCTATCCCTTTGTCGTTTTGTTTAATTTCTTCTGAATTCATATTAGCTTCACCCAATGCAATAATTTCTCCTTTCAATGTATAAATTCCAACCAAATTTCCTTTTCTTATGTCCTTATCAATAGCTACAATTCCTGGAATTGCCACTTGTGCGCCATGGCAAAGTGCATCTACCGCTGAATCTTTTACTGCAACACACGTAATTCCTTCAAGTGCCATTTCAATTGGTTTTATAATGGAGCGAATATTTTCCTCTTCTTTTGTCTCTTTATAGGTTTCTACAGCATCAACCAAATCATGTAATCTTATTAACCTATCAGATGCTTCTGAAAAGATACTCACTCTTGTCCTCCTCAACTCAAACATTGTTGCTCCTGTTCCAAGAATTTCACCAATATCATAAACAAGTTTTCTTATGTAAGTTCCAGCTTCACACAATATGCGCAAAAGAATAGTCCTTTCTACGCATTCTAGGATTTGTATTTCATATATTGTTCTAACACGAGTTGACCTTTTTACAGAGGATCTCTGTGGAGGCCTTTGGTAAATCTCTCCCGTAAATTCTCTAATGACATTATCAATTTGATCCAGATCTTTTTGTTGATGAATTCTCGCAATTGCGTAATATTCCTTTGGTCCTAACAATAGTATTGATAACGCTTTTGTCGCATCGCCCAATCCGATGGGTAAGAGACCGGTAGTACCGGGATCCAAGGTACCACTATGCCCCGCCTTAGTTATCCCCAAGATTCTTTTTGTCCAAGCGACCAGCTCATGGCTTGTTGGTCCCGAAGGTTTATCTAGCAATATAATTCCATTATCTAATAGAACTTCCAATGGTCTACTATGAGGGTAATATCCATACTTATTATTAGTAACATCGTCATTTATTATCTCTAAAGTATCAAGTTTTAAGGTCATGTCATTGTCACTGGATACTACTGAATTTTCATCTTCTTCATGATTTCTTTACACAAATAAACTAGTGAATCCAGACTAAGAAGTTCAGTATTAATCATGAAATCAAATACTTCAAGGCCATCTCCAAATTTAGTACCATATATTTTCTTGTAGATTTTCTTATTTTCCTTGTCTCTCATTCTTACAATACGGCGAGCTTCTTCTATTGAGATTTTATCGCGTTTTGACATTCTTTCCGATCTTTTCTGTGGAGATGCACTTAACCAAAATGTAATTGGTTCAGGAGTTAACCAAGGCAGTGTGTGGCTAGTAATAATAACGTTACCTTTTTTAGCAATATTAGTCAGTTTTTCGTCCACTTGTCTATCATATATGGAGTTCTTTTTTCGTTCTTTCATAAAATCTATTGCTTCATTAGAATCCCACCAATCATTCCCAGTTACCGAGTATCCTTGTTGGCGTGCTATTTCCTTTAAGATGTCTCCTCCATTGTACAATTTAAATCCAAATTCCTTTGCAAGGGCGTGGGCCAATGTAGTTTTACCAACAGCGGCACTGCCTGATATAACTACACTGATATCTTGCTTATTTTTTAATATCAATGCATCATACTCCAGTAATCTACTATTGTCAACCCACTATTCATATATATGCAACTCATAATTTCATCTTCGTCAATTAATTGGATTTTTTTAATAATTCCACCATAAGTGAAGTAGCAGAATCTATCATATTATCGTGATTATAAATGATTTCAAATGGCGCCCCAGTTAAAATAGAAAGGCACGATATCATTGATAAGGAAACATCAAGATCCCTTTTGATTTCTTCATCAGTAATTGTGTCTCTTGTTCGCGTATTGTCCTTATTTCTTCTTCTGAGAATTTCTTCCGAGTCTGCAGTTACCAAAATCAGCCTATCCGGATTTATTTTCAAAATCAAATTCATTGGCAATCCTGGATAATAGCCCGATGGTGTCTTGATGAAAAGATGGGTATCTACAACTACTACTGATTCATTTAAGCTTGAAATATAATGAGCTGTCATTGCTTGCAATTTTTGCTGTACTTCTATGGAAAGTTTTCTTAAATGATCTCTATCATTTATTCCCAATTTTTTTGCTTCTTCAAACATTACTGTTCCAAAGACAACAGTACGGATAGTCGTTCCAATATTTTGTAATATCTCTGTAGCATTAGAAATGATTGTACTTTTTCCTACCCCAGGAATACCAACAATAATAACTTTTTTTTTCCTAGGTTCTTCCAAGGAGTGCCGCCAATTTAGGCATATGAACATCCACTTGTTCACGAATTAGCAGGTTATAATAATTTACCAAGATATCCACCATAAGTAATATTCCAATTCCAGTGCCAAATACGTTTAATACGTTTGAAACAGATGCTAATAGCCCTATTATAATTCCGCCTGCTATTGTGACTGCTGGTATGTACTTGTTTAGTAGAGTTTGAACGGAACTTTGACTACGTCTGAACCCTGGAACCTGTACATCGGCATCCAATAGATTCTTTGCAGCAGATTTAGGAGATAACCCTCCTAATTCGACCCATAGACGTCCGAACACCGTAACAATACCAGTCAAAAATATAATGTATATTACCGTATGAAAAGGATCCTGAAGTGCATACTCAAAGCTCCTGGGCGATGTAACGTAATACAAAATACCTCCAGTAGGTTGCTGCGAGCTTTGAGGATCAAATTGGGCAATAATGTTGAACATTGGATTTTCATTCTCAGGATTATAGTTTGCCCATAACATCTGCCCCATGAATACCGCGTTTGCTAACAGCGCCGAATCTAATATAACTGGAATGTTTGACGTATACAGTAACTTTATTGGATAGACGGCAGTAAATCCTCGATACTTCGTAGACACTATAGGTATATCCACATGAATTCCCTGAACATAGACAAGAGCCAGCAAAATCAGAGATGTAACAATTAATCCAAAGATACTTGGTAGCTGTCCACTCCTAAATAGTGCACTCGAAAGGTCGCCATTAATTGCAGAATCTATGATGTATGGAAATACACCCACTGGTCCATCTTGGGCAGGCATAGGACTAAATATACTCCATAAAATTCCTTGCGCCACACCTGCCATTATAAACAGGCTTATGCCAGAGCCAAGACCCCATCCTTTTTGAATTAGTTCATCAAGGTACATTACAACAATACTTGCCCCTACAAGTTGTGTAACTAATATGGGTACAAGACTTGGACTGGCGAGTAGACCCCCATATACGCTAACACCATACAAAGATCCCTCTGCAACTATAACAATGATTGTAACTATCTTGGTTGCTGAGGTGAAGAGAGATCGATCATCGGGATCCTTGAAATTTAACTTTATCAGCTCTGAGCCTTTTAATAACTGCATTAACAAACCGGCAGTAACAATTGGTCCAATCCCTAATTCTAATAGCGTTCCTTGTTGTGCTGCAAATATGACCCTTGCAAATGCTAAGAAATCAAATTGTGGTGCGCTTGTTACACCATAGAGCGGAACCTGACCCATAACAAGATATGCAAAAAGAGCTATTCCACACCATATGAATTTCTCACTTAATCCGATTTTCTTTTTGGGTTTCTCAACTTGTGGGATATAAGCTGACACCTTCTTTACTACTGTACGGACGATACTTTCACTGTGAACTGTGCTCATTTGAAATTATATTACCTCCCACGGATTCTATTTTCTTTTTAGCACTTGCAGATGCCTGTGCTACCTTAATTACATAACTTTCATTAATATTTCCACCGCCCAAGAGTTTTTGAATTCCCAACGATCCAAGATCCAGAATAGTCTTTTCACCCTTCTTACCAACATTTCTAAATGAAAGAGTCTCAAGATCTCTTAAATTTATCCATTTTTTGACTAAAAATCTGCTATATGAATTAAGTGGATCATGCCCAAAATGATTTGGCTCCTCAATTACTGTACGTATCCAAAAATGCTTATGTTTTCCGCCTCCACCTATTCCTCCACGGCTACCTGATTGTCTATGTTGCCCGATCTGACCCCATCCACAATATCTCGAACCTCGGTGTCTACGGCTTTTTCTCAATCTAGTTGCCATACATGATACGCCTTATACAATCAAGAGTATGTGTAAATATAAATGTAAAACTCATTTTTTGTTTAATCACTTCATAGCATTTTTTTTACAATTTCAAGCAAATCTTTGTTATTTCCGAGGATACCGCCATCTGAGAATTGTTTTTTTGTATTCTTTTTAAAACCGCCTTTTGGTGGATTCAAACTAAACCAGGGTTTGATATTGTTTTGATCAGAGAATTTTATTTTATCATTTACAACGACATCCACCAGTTCCTCAATGCCCTTATATCCCTCTGTATTCTCACTTCCTTTATTCGTTTTTGAAACTGATTTGAGATTTCTTTTTTTACCTCTTTTTTCAATTAAGGTTTTTACAATTTCTGAATCTGCTTTTGACCATGCTACCCATTGATTAATTTTCTTTAGCATTCCTAAATAATTCGATGTTTCAGGCACCAGCGTAGCAGAAAATTTTTTGTCTAGATTAAGATTCTTTAAGGTAGTTATTGCCCAGTATGGTACATTTACTGTTCCTCTCATTCTAACTACTAAAAAAGCCATTCCATTTCATCCTGTAATGTAAGTTGAATTTAAAGCATCAAATATTGCCATCGCAGTAGAAGTCATCGTGTTAGTAGAACCAAATGATTTTGTCCACGCATCTTTAATCCCTGCCAGTTTTAATAGATTTTTTATATTTTCCCCTGCTACAAGTCCTAATCCTCTTGGTCCCGGTAGAATCTCTACTTTAACACTGCCTCCTCTTCCTCGAACATTAAAAGGTATAGAGTGAAGCTGCGTGCACCGACATTCCCAACTACCGCAACCCAATTTCACAGGAATTATATGAAGGTACGAATTAATTGTTGCTTTATCAATTGCAATTCTCATCTGAGAAGCCTTGCCCATACCTATTCCAAACCACCCCGCTTCATTGCCAACAGCAACTAATGCACTAAATCTAGTCATCTCTCCAGCATCAGTTTGTTTCTGTACTATGCCTACATGCACAACCTGACTCTTTATATCTGGAAGTAAGTGTTTTACTATTTCGGATTCTTGTATGCGCATGCCATTTTCATAAATCTGCTCCATTGAACTAATCTTATTTTCTATTACCATCTGTCCTAGCGCTGTACGAGGCTTCCAGACTGTAGGCTGTTCACTACTTCTCGAACTACTCATTTTGAATCTCCTTTCTTTTTGTGTGATCTAGGTTTAGACAAAGATTTAGATTGTTTACCTGATTTTTTTTCTGTCTTGTCATTTACAATCCTGTCTTTTACTTCTGAAAAATGAATCGGATATTTTTCTGGTTCTAAGCCTGAACCCAAATTAGAAGAAAATCTTGACTTATAAAGGGCATCGTTTGTTTTTAGTTTTTTTGCATATTCTGCAATGTGATTACCTTGAATCCTTTCCTCAGAAGGAATAATATTTTCTGAAAAAGGCATTACCAATCCTGCCTCAGACAGCCCTTTCAAAGATGCAGCAATTTTTGTCGTAAAATGTCTTTTCCCGATATATAATATGGCATTTGTAATCTTTTTCTGAATGCATTTTTTACCTAACAAGAGACCAACTAGATAACAAGAAGGTATATTTTTGCGCGAACCCTTCCAGCCATACGATAATAATTCGTTACTATGTACTGAGGCCATTACTGTATCCCCAAGGAGGTTTGGTCTAATCAATTGTGCAGAAACATTTTGGTCACTGACGTTAACTGTTACAAAATCCTTTTTACCAATTAGTAATTTTTCTCGCTTTCTGTAATTTGTCTTTCTTTCCCTAATCCTTCTGAATGTAGAAGTATAAACCATAAACTAAAAATCCACCTGTCCCTACCCTTTTATAAATTTGACAACAATATAAATTACTTATAAACCTTCATCATGTCACTTTTTCTTAGTTTCAATTGACATCTTGTTCGCTATCATTGCAGCGAATGCACCAGCGCCTATCCCATTATCAATATTTACTACTGTCATGCCCATAGAACATGTTTGAAGCATCGAAGCCAAAGCAGCAATGCCATTTGATCCAAACCCGTATCCAATTGAAGTTGGAACTCCCACAACTGGTATGTCGGTAACTGAAGATACAAAAGAGCCCAATGCGCCTTCCATACCTGCTACAACTATAATTACATGAACTTTAGCAATTATCATATTTTTAATGGCCTTCAATGTTCTATGAATACCTGAAATTCCAACGTCATATTCTATCAGAGTTTCACTGCCCATTACTTCTGCCATGATTTTAGCTTCTTCGGCTATCTTAATATCAGATGTTCCGGCACAAAGTATACCTACTTTTCCATTTCTTTTTACAGATTTGTGAGATTTAGTAGAAATTAATATTGTATTGAATCCCCCCTTAATTTTCAAATTGTTTTTTTCAAGCTCTTTGCATAATTTTACTTTATATTCTAGACTAACTTTACTTACAAC
>JAATVM010000072.1 GCA_014523495.1 Nitrososphaerales archaeon TH1920 | reverse complement strand
GGACTTATCCCGGTAGTAGTCCAAGATATCAAAACGAAAGACGTTTTGATGCTTGCCTATGCAAATAGACTTGCAATCCAAAATACAGTCAAGACAGGTAATGCTTGGTTTTGGAGTGTTTCTCATAATAAACTGTGGATGAAAGGAGAAGAATCTGGAAATATTCAAGAAGTGAAGGATATCCTAGTTGATTGTGATCAGGACTCCGTGATTTACCTAGTAGATTCAAAAAATCCTGCATGTCATACAGGAAATAGGTCATGTTTCCATAATAGGTTATATCCTCAAGAAAGTTGACAATTTATTATATTATTATGCAATAACTATATTGAATTCTGAATAAATACTATTTTTGATCCAATTGATGTTATTATCTATAAAATTTTAAGGTAAAAAAAATTAAGTAATACTAAAATTACTATTAGTGAAACTTATTACTAAACAAATAGTTGATAGATGAGTATACATGGGTTCTATTCGATTTCTAAAGTGCAGAGAGTGCGGTACTGAATATACTCCAATATTCAAATACATATGTGATGAGTGTTTTGGTCCACTCGACGTTATATATGATGTTCCAATTGATTTAAACAAAGACACCTTCTCATCAAGACAGGAAAAAACTTACTGGCGGTACTTTGAGCTCTTGCCAATTGCTGACAAAAACTGTATAGTCAATATTCATGCTGGTTTTACCCCTCTACAGTATGCAGAGGATTTAGGTACACATATTGGAAACCTTAAAAATCTCTTCATAAAGAACGATTCTGTAAATCCGACTTTTTCTTTTAAAGACAGGCCTGCAGGTGTAGCCATTTCAAAATCTAGAGAAATCAAACTCAAGGCAGTAGGATGTGCATCTACTGGAAATCTAGCTTCGGCAACAGCTGCTCATGCTGCTAAAGCACATTTGCCATGTTATATTTTTGCGCCATCTGATATTGGAAAAGTCAAGATAGCGCAGGCATTATCTTATGGCGCTAAATTTGTTGCAGTAGAAGGAACATATGACGATGCTAATAGGGTTGCCTCAATAATCGGAGATTCAAAAGGCATAGGAATTGTAAATATTAATATGAGACCATATTATGTGGAAGGTTCAAAGACACTGGCATTTGAAGTAGCCGAACAACTTAACTGGGAAGTTCCAGATCATCTCATAATACCCGTTGGTAGTGGTGCAATGCTAAATGCAATTTGTAAAGGATTTGAAGAGTTACATGAAATAGGAGTTATCGGCGACGTTTCAAATCTAAAAATTACAGCTGCACAACCACATGGTTGCGCTCCAATAGTTGATGCTTTTAAGAAAAATAGTCGTGAAATAGTTCCTGTAGAAAGACCGGACACTATAGCAAAAAGTTTAGCTATTGGGGATCCTGGAGATGGCATTTATGTTCTTAGAAGATTGAAACAGTACGGTGGTATTGCTGAAGAAGCTACCGATAATGAAATTATTGATGGAATTATGACACTAGCTAAAACTGAAGGCATTTTTACTGAACCTGCAGGTGGTGTCTCTGTTGCTGTACTCAAGAAACTAGTCGATGATGGATTTATAGAAAGAGATGAAAAAGTAGTATGTTATATTACTGGTAATGGATTGAAATCTACTGAAGCAATACTAAGTGCATTGCCTAAACTTGATATTGTGAAGCCAGATGTACAAACCGTATCTGCGATGATTACATAGACAGGGATGAGTAAAGAATGACAAGTATCGAATTTATTATTCCATCCGTTCTTACGAAAGGTAGCGGGGAAAAGAAAATTCCATTAGATGCTACAGATCTCCAAGATGCATTTACCAAAGTAACAGAACAGCTTGGTGAAGATTTTAAGCGTAAAGTTTTGGATTTGAACGGCAAACCAAGATCGTTAATTAACATATACATAAACGGAAAAAATATGCGTTTTAGTAATGATGGTATGGCTACGAGGCTTAATAATGGTGATTCTATCTATATTCTTCCAGCAGTTGCTGGTGGTTCTGAACTGAAGAACGAGGATTTACAACGATACTCTAGACAGATAATGCTCGATGAAATAGGATTTGTCGGATTAGAAAAACTTAGGAAGGCAAAAGTCTGTGTTGTTGGAGTAGGAGGCATTGGTAATCCTGTAGTTACACAACTAACTGCTATGGGTATTGGAAAATTGAAGATAGTTGATAGAGATATAATAGAAATTTCTAATTTACACAGACAGCATCTTTATACAGAAAATGATATAGGCAGAGTAAAGGTTGAAGCAGCAAAGGCAAAACTTCAGCAAATAAATTCAAATGTTGAAATCGAAGCTCTTCCAAATTCTGTTACTAAATATACAGCTGAAAGCATTGTTAATGGATTTGATATAGTGGTAGATGCATTAGATAGCATAGATGCCAGATATGCTCTAAATGACGCATGCATCAAACTGAATATACCTCTTATTTATGGAGGTGCATTGGGCATGTTAGGATCAATTTGCACAATAATTCCGAATAAAACAGCCTGTCTGAGATGTATCTTTCCTGCATTAGCAGAAGACGATATGCCTACTTGTAGTACTGAAGGTGTTCATCCATCAATTTTATATCTAGTAGGTGGTATTCAAGTTTCTGAAGTAGTCAAGATTATTGTAGGGGAAAAACCAACACTTGAAAATAGACTCTTGTATATAGATCTAAACGATCTATCTCTGGAAAAAGTTTCAATATTCAGACAAGAAGAATGTCCTTCATGTGGAACAAAAAGAATAGACAGAAATCAGTTGGAAACACAGCAACTAATAATAGAAGAACTATGTGGTCGTGACAGGGGAAAGAGAACTTACGCTGTCACACCTGCACAAGTTTCGTCATCGCTAAACCTGCTTGGAATTGAAAAAAGCGCAGAAAAGTTGGGTTATACGATAAAGACAAAAGGGGAACTAGGGTTAACCATCATCAATAGTAATTCTGATAATCTTTCAATAAGCTTTATGTCTAGCGGTGCAGCCACTATTGTCGGAGCTAAAAACGAGGATGAAGCACTATCAATTTACAAAAGATTTGTAGATGATATTAAATCATAATTTCTAAGAGTAGACTTTAGAACTCCTTGAAGAGTAACAGGAAAGGATTATCAATCATTTAAGTTTTCAGAATGAAACCTATTCCTATTTTTATCAATAAATGGAATTATCTTTTTCATAATTATGTCATCATAATTTTTTTCTTTATCTATTGTCAAGAGAACGAAATAGTCTTTACTTATAGGAATCGTAATTCTAGTTACATTTTCATATTTACCGACAGCGTAGTATAGTTTCCCAATTTTTGTTTGAAACTTAATCCTAGTTCTATAT
>JAATVM010000071.1 GCA_014523495.1 Nitrososphaerales archaeon TH1920 | reverse complement strand
GGTTGTATTTGATGACGGGAAGCAACACGCTGAAAAATACGCTGGACAAATGGCAGCATGACTATCTGTTTCCTTGTTATTCCCGAGCTATACGGTAACTCTACATCGCTTGATCTTGGGTTTGTAACGATGGTGACTCACAGGGCTCGGCTGTTGAAAAGTTACTTTTCAAACTAGAACATTAGCACGGAAAACGTGCAATATTGCGCAAGTTATTGCTCTGGATTAAATCGATCCAAATCTTTGCCAAGGGTCATTCTTCGCAGTTCGCCTGTCTCCTGTTTATTCAGCAAGTCTCTCTGACTGTAGAATTTATTTTCCTGTTCCTGTTTCTTGTCTATGTTTATGTCCATGTATATCTCTGGCTTCTTGATAGGGTCTATTTTGAGTCTCTTTTCCAGGACAAATCGCGTAGCACCATAATATTGATGAGCTAATATTTATCTGGCATGTAGGTTGTTAACTCGTCCAATCGTTTTTGTTATCTTGTGTTCACATTCTGTTCCTTCAGGAGGATTTAATTCATTTGCAGAAACGCAAGCAAAATAGAGATCTCCCTCTTGTATTTGACCAATTTCGGTATCTCTGTCAAAATTAAATGAAAACTTTACTGTGTCTCCTTTTGAATTCTTGAGCAATTCTGCCGCGTTTATTTCCTTAAACTTGAATTCACCTTTGTCCATGGCGACTACCTTGATATTCTGAACATTTTTCCTGTCAGATAGCGGGACCAGTATGTTTATCTCAACATTCTGTGTGTCAGGATTACCTACTTTTTCTACAGTTTGGAACGATCCGGTGGACAAGGTTCTCGCAGGCCCAGAACCTATACTTGCCATGTTTTTTCCATTTGGTTCCTTAATATTGCCCTCGACGCAAGAATAAGATTTCATTTCATTTGTTTCCGCATTAAGGTTATAGGCACAAACAAAGTATTCATCGTTTACTCCGACAGTTACAATATCATTTGTGTTTTCAAATGTAAAAGGGACTGATATTGACTTCAATTTTATGTTTTGAACATTTTCTATAACTTCTGTTGCAGATTCACCGTTAGCAAAGGCTATTACTTTTAACTTTTCAAGATCTGGTATTTTTGTTAGGTCTATTTTGGCTTCAATAGTAAAATTTTCGACAGCAGAAGCATTGTTGCTAGATATAATACCTAAAATACCTAGGGAGATAAGCACCAATGGCATGATAAAGATTTTTCTTTCTACAGGCAATACTCGAAATATTCTGTTTCATTTATTACTTATCTGTTATCATGGTAACGTATAGATAATTTTATTATAGGTTTGTTAAGTAACGCAACTCTCAAATTCTTCATTAATATAGTAATTAGAGAGTAAAATACATAATAATTAATAGGTAGAATTTTATTTTCTAATAAATTTTTTATACGTTGTTTAGATAAGGCTTTAATTGAAGTTTATAACTAATTCAGGTTGTGGCTATCCTATATATTGCACCAGCATCTGTTTCTCGATTGATAATAGTAATACAAAATTAAAGGATGCTTTATCTCAGTCTAAAGTTTAATGCTTTCCTACTGTTCCTCTTCATCTTCACTCGAACTTTGTTATCCTTGTCCTGACACGTCAATGTCTACAAATTCTGGTCTATTCAGAGGAGAATTTTTTCCTTGTTCGCAATCAATTTTAAAGTCTTTTATGCTTATGGCACACACATTGTAAGGTTCGTCATCATCTACATTTAAACCCGGAAACGTCATTGTGTAACTCACTTTATCATCACCTCCTGGATCTTCTGCATTGAATACTTTGACCTTTGTCTAGTCTTTAACGTTAACTAGTGTGATAATGTCCTTTGTTGAATTTGTTATTCCAAACAGGCTGACAATAACCTTAAACACATCGTTTCCGACTCCTGATTCTGCTGTAACTTTAGTGAATAGACTAACATTGGTAAAAACTATTGCGATTATTAAACTTGTAATGATCGTTGCTTTAAAATAATTCCCTTTCAACAACACAATACAGAAAGGCTGTTAGCGCTCTTAAATATTTCCGAAAGAAAATCGTAATTATTACAGTCAAATAAATTATGTCAAAAAATTTTACTAGACGATTTAAGGTTAAGTCGGAAAGGTTACAATAGTAAATAAAATTGCTTGTAGTCTTCAGGTAAGTGGAGGTCATATAATGAAGATGATACTGAGCATGACTGTAAATCAATTAAACACGATTGTTATAAACTGATGTTTATTTGTAAAGGAGATCAATTATTTCCTTCAGAGTTGCATTAGTTTTAAATCCCTTGTCATTCATAATTGTTTTGGATGCGTTGAATCCATTCTCCGTAAGAGTGGTTATTACTTTATCTAGCGAAATCGAGCTCTTTTTTGCCTTAGATGCGATGTTATCTGTCTCAAAATAGAACGGATATGCAAGTTCACTGTTACAAATTTGCATCATTCTAAGTAACTTGTTATATTCATTCTTAGTTGATAAAAAATATTCATCATTTTTCAATACAGTTAACATTGCCCCTGCAAATTCAAAATCAAATAAACTATCTATCCAAAGCGGTCCCGCTAATTTACATTTTGTATCACATATTCCGCAGACTAAATCTTGATCCCTAAGATTTTCAACTTTACGATGATTACAGTTATGACAATGTTTAAGAAATCCTATTTTAGAAGAAACAGAATTTGCAAGTGACTTGCCAAATATTACCTTCAGATACACTCTCATATAATGAAGATTGCTATGGCAAAAATATGGAATTATGGATAAATCAAATCGTGAGGCATTTAGTCCTATAAAAGAGACCAAAATCCTTATTCCGATTTCATTGCAATATTCCGTTCTTAATGGAAATCCATAATACTTTCTATAACATACATTTGGATAAACCCCACATAAGACCGCAGTGTCCGTTGCTGTAATTGATATCAATCCACGATTACTTACTGACCGCAAAACACAATCGACATAAGGTGAGGGACTTCCAAATGGATCAAGATCTACTACATCAAATTTTCGGAATTTGCGTTCCTCAAAATTAAGGAAATTGCATACATGGTTTATTTCAAAAGTGCACTTGTCTTCTACTTGGTTTAATCTTGCACTTTCTTTTGCAAATTCTATAGCAATCGGATTTAGATCGTTCAAATAAATTGTATCTATTTTTGGGACTTCCACCGCAGTTCTCAATCCTCTTGCTCCGACGCCACAGATTGAGTCAGCAAAGGTTCTACTATTATTTGAAGAAGCATATGTTTTGTACACTAACATTGAAATATCTCTATTCCACTTGGCACTAGGATTAAAAAAAGCAGGATTTTTTGGGGGTACTTTTTCCGAAAGTGAAAATCTTGGAACTAGGAGTACTGTTTTTCCTTCTTTGATCCTTGAGAAATCATATTTCAATCCTAGTTATTAGTATGATAACCGACCACTCCTAATATACCATGATTCCCAGCGGGATAAGGATAAAATAGCAACAATATATTGATTTGAATTAAAGGGATTAGAGTTCACTGGCAAAAATAACATCATAGGCGGAATAGATGAAGCGGGAAGGGGATCTTTGTTAGGACCAATTATCGTGGCTGGAATTTGTGTAAGCAAAAAATCGATTTCAGAAATGATTAAGAAAGGAATTAAGGATTCAAAACTACTTACCCCAAAAAAAAGACAAATTCTTTTTGGTCACGTCGTTAGCATTGCAGAATCAATTTGTATTTGTAGAATAAATATAGCGGAAATTGATTTTCATGTTTTTAAAAACAATCTAAACACATTAGAAGCAGAAGCTATGGCTATTACAATAAGCAATATGAAATCTGACAAGACCTATGTGGATTCATGCGATGTAAACCCTTCCAGATATCAAAGAACAATAAGTAGTTTTCTCAAACGAAATAGTACAAAATTAATTTCAATGCATCATGCAGACAAATTGAATGTTGTAGTATCTGGCGCTTCGATCATCGCAAAAGTGATCCGTGATTCTGAAATAACTAAAATTCGCGTTAAATACGGCGATATAGGAAGTGGATATCCTTCAGACAAGAAAACAATAGAATTTGTAAGACAATGGTTTAGACAAAAAAATGAAATTCCACCCTTCGCAAGAAGGTCATGGAAGCCTGCTCAAATGATTCTGTCCGGTACGGTTCGGTGCCATTAACTATCTTGCCCTAAAAATTGCCTTTATCATCGCATGATCTTTGTCGAACGGCGCAAGATCTATTTTTTGTTTAATTTCAAAAGAATTATTTTCTAATTTCTTAATTTCTTGCGAGATCACATCCTTTGGAGACATTGTCACATCAATACTTCTGGTCTTTATAACTAGAAGGATTGGTTTACGTTCCTTAAGATATATTTTGCAATTTTCAATCGCTATACTTGTTTGATCGGGTTGAGCGATATCACAATAGACGAGATCCATTTTATCATATATTGAAAAATAATTTCTTGGCTTCCTTGCATCTTCTATTATGGGTATGACATTTGTTCTCTTAGATGAGACATTGGAAATTAACTCTCTTGCAACTCTTGTAGAAGATTCAACAGCAAAAATTCTGCCGGAAATACCAATTATGTCAGATAAGTGACTCACAGTAGTTCCCGTCGAAGCTCCTAGATATAATATGTTTGCTACATTAGAGAAATCAAATTCTAATCCCCTGATATACGCCGCCGCCAATTTACTTCTAAATGGATCCCATATTCGGTATTCATTTCCATTTCTAGAAATAAGTTTTTCGCCATAAAGAGTAATTCCTTTCAACAGATTTATAGTTGCTATTTGTTCTTTTCCATTTATGGTAACGTAACTAATGGCGTCTTCGTTTTTCATGACGCATGTTTCTCCTTCTGAATTTCTTAGATTTCTTTAATCTCTTGTCCATAAACCTACTATTATCCGCAAAAGATTCTTTTCCTTTTGGAGGTTCATGATAAATTCTTTGAATTGTTTCTATTCTTTTAGTTAATTTTTCTAATAATGATGTATCCAAAGAGGCATTGCGGTATACATCGATCCTAACTGCAATAGCTATTTTTGAAGATAAGGCACGTGCAATTTTACCTCTTTGCCATTTTGGAGCAGAGTTGACTGACGGATGCTGAAACAGTAAACCATGTTTTGGAGGTCTAGTGCCCGTTTTTAACGCTCTAAACAATGCTTTTTCTGCACCGATTATTTGGATTGTACTCGAAGGCATTTGTGCTAATTTCGATAGGCTGCCTGCCTTGGCAATTAGTCTTGCCCCTAGTGTAGCAGTGAGGATGTATTTAATATTTGGAGCAAGTATTTCCATCAAATTTTCAATAGTGTTAGAAAGATTAGTTCTTAATTCTGATAACTTTATTACTTCTGAAGCTAAGATTTTTAAAGATTCAGAGCTTTCAGCAGTTAGATCTCCCCCTTGACTTTTTAATATCGCCTGTTGAATTAATTCAATTTTCTTTTCAGGCACATCCAGTTGACTCAAGAGTTCACTAGTAATATTTTCTCGTGGTCCAGCATCTTTTACAATATTGGCGTATGTAATAATATTTTGAAGTATATAGTCCAATTCGGGGAAATGAAGCCCATACCATTCACGAATCCTTGTACTTAATGTATTTATTATTTCATCTAGCTCATCCAACGTATTAACTGCTTGAACCAAATGAAGATCTAATTTTTCAGATCTTTCCTTTACTTTCATGGATGAAAGATTTATTGCAAACCTTTGTAAGATCGCAGTTAATTCATCTCTATTTTCAGAGAGTCCGAACTTGATGATTAGATCCAATTTATTTTGATTAATTTCGTCCTGTCTAGAATCAGACATTAGTTTAGCATCAATATTTTGGGCCTGTAAAATTTCAATCAAATTCTTATTGTTTACTCTAATCTGATCATAATTTCTCAATTCTTGAATCAAGTCAGATATATGATTTTTATCTCCTTGGAGGATTGAAGAATATTGTAGCTCGGGATTTTCAAATTTTTTTCTATAAATCAAATTAGTTTCTTCAAGAGCGCAAATTCCAATTTCAAACAAAATTACATTTGCAATTTTCAACTAGATCTTACAATAATTTAATTTGGTCACTAAAAAATCTAACATTATTTTAATTCCGTTTGGTCCATTTCTCACAACAATGGAGGTTACTCACCGATGTTTGCAATTTCGTCTCCGTGAATATCATCGTAATGAGCGTCGCATTCATTCTTTGTTAGAAATTCTTTTGCGCATATTTTGCATCGAAAAGTACCTCCTTCATACTCTGACATAATAGAACAATGAAAATAAATCTACTAAAAATATTTATCGTGTCTTTAAGGTTTCCAACTCATTAGATCGCATATCCTTGTTCAAAAAGAATGTATTCATTGACTCTTCTACCGTTAACTTATCATGAACAATTGCTCTGACGGCCCTAATCATTTCAATTGGATGATCTGATTGCCAAATATTTCTGCCCATGTCCACGCCGGATGCTCCATCTCTTATTGCATTGAAGGTCAGATTGAGCGCATCTTTTTCTGGTAATTTCTTGCCACCTGCAATAATGACGGGTACAGGGCATCCTTCAACCACCTTTTCAAAGTTTTCACAGTAATAGGTTTTTACTAAATGCGCTCCTAGTTCTGCAGCTATTCTGCAAGACAACGCAAGGTATCTTGCATCTCTAGCCATTTCTTTTCCAACAGCAGTAACCGCTAAGACTGGGATTCCATATTTCTCTCCTTCGTCTATCAGTTTAGAAAGATTACTTAGCGTTTGGTGTTCGTATTTACTCCCAACAAATATAGACATGGCCAAGCATGAAGCATTGAGTTTTATTGCTTCTTCAATCGATGTTGTAATGGCCTCCTTTGAGAGATCTTCACCTAAAATACTAGTACCTCCAGAAACACGTAAGACAATTGGAATATTGGCATTTGATTCTACGCATGTTCTCAAAATTCCTCTTGTGAGCATCAAAGAATCTGCATATATTAGCAATGGTTTAATGGTCTTTTTTGGATCCTCTAATTTTTCAGTAGGGCCTAAAAAATATCCATGATCAACTGCAAGCATGACTCCTTTTCCATCTTGTGGATTCAATATCCTTGACAAGCGATTTCTTAATCCCCAATCCATGTAAAATAACCTGACTATACAAGTTATTTATGTTTTCATCAATATATTTCTACGATGTTACTATCAATACTTTCATCGCATCAAATGCATCATGGGCACATTTGAAAGCATCACTGGATTCTCTAATTTGAAAACGATGAGTCACTAGAGGCAAAAGATCGATTGATTTGTCAGATATCAAGGATAATGCCTGATTCGTTTCTATTTCAGAAGCACCATAGCTCGGTATGATTATCTGTTCGTTAGAATACATGGAGTTCAAATCAAGTTCAAACTTTGAGCCTACTGATGGAACCCCAAAAAGCAATATTTTTCCACCTCTTCTAGTAATTTTAAGTGAAGTTTCAAATGCCTTGATACTACCAGTCGCTAAAATTGTGATATCGGTTCCTATATTTCCTGTATTTTCCTTAATGATACTGTCCAGGTTCTCTTGATTAGAATTTACTGTAATTACATCATATTTTTCAACAAATTTCAACCTGAATTGATTAATATCAGATACCACGATATTGTTTGCTCCCCATGTTTTAGCCAATAACGTATGCATTATACCAGTGGGTCCTGCCCCCAATATTGCCACATTATCTCCATGTTTTATTGAAATTTTATTTAGACCCCTGATGCAACAAGCAAATGGTTCAATTAGTGCAGCTTCGTCATAGGAGATTGATTCAGGCAGTTTTAATATACCTCCACGCTCAATATTCCATTTTGGAACGATAAATTCCTCAGATAATCCGCAGGGTTCAATATTGCTTTTTTGATAATTGTCACACATTGTATAATTTCCTTGTATACAGTATCGACATGAATAACAGCTCACGTGATGATGAACAAACACTCTGTCTCCTTCTTGGAATTTTTTTATGTTTTTACCAACTTTAATGACAGCTCCTGCAGGCTCGTGACCCACCCGTGATGATATGATTCTATAATTTTCCTAGACCTTT
>JAATVM010000070.1 GCA_014523495.1 Nitrososphaerales archaeon TH1920 | reverse complement strand
CATGCAAGAGCACAATTGCACAATATAGAAAATTTGATGCCCCAGAAGAATTACAACAAGGACAAGAATCTAATTTATCCAAACTGTCAAAAACACCTCAAGAATCAAAAACAAAAAATACCAATATAAGCACCAGCACGACTACAAGTTCCTCCTCTCCCGCATCAGTTATGCAAAATGAATTTATTTCGATTCAATCTCTTGTCGGGATGCCTGCATATGACTGGGATGCAATGTTGATTGGTAATGTTCAGGAAATTGGTCTCAAAAGAACTTCCAAAGGTAAAATGGAGATAAATCTCAAGATTCCTAAAAAGAGTAACAATCAAAATGTCGAAATTGCGTGGAAAAATATTTCCAAAATTGGTGATATAATTTTGCTTGAAAATTCAAAATCTTCAGAATCGAATCAATTAGGTAAATGTTCTTATTGTGGTTATCAGAATGAAAGCGATGCAGTATTTTGTGCTGAATGTGGTAAAAAGATTACAAACGAATAGTTAGAATTACAAAATTGAGAATTAAAATATTTCCATATTAGTAATTCAGGAAAGGCCAATTCTTACATCAACCGCACAAGCTCCTTTTCCCTCTTCCAGTACCAACAATGGATTCATATCAAATTCTGTTATTTCAGGAAAGTCTGTCACTAATTGAGATAGTCGCAGGAGGCATTCTACTAATACCTTTATGTCAGATGGCAGTTGTCCCCTTATACCTTTCAGTATAGGAAAAGTTTTGATTGATTCTATCATTTTCATTGCTTCATGTTCGTCAATAGGAGCTAACCTGAATACCACATCTTTGAGGGCCTCAACATAGATTCCACCTAGACCAAACATGATTAAAGGACCAAAAAGCTTATCGTGTTTTGCACCAAGAATTGTTTCTCTGGCAGATTCTATCATCTGCTGTACAAGTACTCCTTTGATTTTTGCGTCTTTCTTGTAATTCTTTGCATTGGCAATTATTTCATTGAATGAGGATGAAACTTGTTGCATATTTTTAAGACCTACTTTTACTCCTCCAGCATCTGATTTGTGGATTATATCTTGTGATACGATTTTCATAACTATGGGATAGCCAATTTCTTCGGCGCTCTTTACACATTCTTCCTGATTAGTACAGAGATAACTTTTTGGTCTTGGAAATCCATATGCATTCAGTACATCGTAACCCTCTCCTTCCAAAAGATTCTTTCTTCCATCCTTCTTTACATTATCAAAAATTTGCCTGACTTTTTCCTTGTCTACATTAAATTTTTTAATTTCTGTTTCCTTCCCTGTAATCCAATTAGAAAAATCATACATAGCTTTCAATGTCCTTATTGCTGGTTCTGCATATGGAAAGTGGGGAATACCACCATCGGAAAGAATTTGTTTATTTTCTGTTCCCTCTGCAAGACCCATAAGTGCTGCAAGAGATGTTTTTCCAGAATTCGCAGTAGTCTTGACTATAGTTCTTGCAAGATCATCATAATCCAGAGTAGCTGAAGGAGTACACATTGTAACAATCGATCCTACGTTAGGATTTGAGACCACTTCATCTAAGACCTTTTCAAATCGATTATAATCCGCGTCGCCCACAATATCGACTGGGTTTCTTGCAGATCCGTGCGGAGGTATGACCTTTGCGATTTTTTCTCTTGACTTGTCTAAATCAGCTAATTTCATTCCATATTTTGAACATGCATCTGTGGATATTATGGCAGGTCCGCCTGCATTCGATACAATTACTGTACCCTTGTCATTTTTAGGAACTGGTTGTTTTGAAAACGCAGTTGCCAAATCAAAAAGTTCTTGCATTGTATCAACTCTAATTACGCCACTCTGCAAAAATAATGCATCATATACTTCGTCAGCTCCCATTAAAGCACCAGTATGAGACATTGCTGCTTTTGCACCTTCTGGGGTTCTTCCAGCCTTTATGACAACTATAGGCTTTTGGTATTGTTTCGTTGTTTTCCTTCCAATTTCCATGAATCTTCTACCATCATGAATATCTTCTAAATACATAATGACCACTAAAGTCTCAGGATCGTGGCACAATAATTCTAATATATCATTTTCATCAACATCTATTTTATTTCCCATACTGATTACTTTTGAGAAACCTATTCCCTGTGCCATGGCATCTTCAACAGTAGCTGCACAAATAGCTCCACTTTGTGATACGAGAGCAATATTTCCGTGTTTTGGTGTAATTTTCAAGAACGTAGAATTCATCATGTTTTGTTTTGATAAACTCATTATACCCAAACAATTTGGACCAATGACTCTAGTACCATATTTCTTACATATCGTAGCGACTTCCCTTTCAAGACTGGCGCCTTGTTCGTCTACTTCTTTGAATCCAGCTGAAACAATAATAGAACCTTGAATTTTCTTCATTCCTACTTCTTCCATTACCTTGGGGACAATCTTGTTTGGAGTGGCCACCACAGCAAGATCTATATCCTCCGGTATGTCAAGGACACTTTTGTATGCCTTGATTCCAAATACATACTCATTAGTGGGAGTAACAGGATAAATTTTTCCTTTATAGCCATTTTTGATATTAGAAAAAATTGCCTTTCCTATTCCTGGTTTTTCGGAGGCACCAATTATTGCAATAGATCTGGGTGAAAGAAATACACTATTGCTGGATGTGTGACTTGAATGCGAATTCATACGAAAATAATTTTGTCTACATAGTTATAAATGCAGTGATGTAATATAATGCCAATAAGAAACCCATAAGATTAGCCAATAATTATTGCAGGAATTTATTTTGTAGTTTTTATGATGTGAAAAATAAGAAATAATAAGATTTCTTCCGCTTATTTCTATTATTTTCTTTTCTATACATTAGTAAGAAAAATTGTCCATTGCTAAAGATATAGTAACGATTATAGCGTCTCAATTACTAATCTACTTTTGTCGCATTAGAAACCTTAACTTTATTACCGTAGCATTATTAGGTATGTGAAAAAAACTTTCTTTTGTTGTTCATGACAACTTTTTTCTTGTTTTCCAATACTAATGAAACAAAATTACTTTTCCCGATCATGTATAATTCCTTATCAACAATTCCTTGTGTCCTATCCGCTTAGAGCCAATTGAATTGATAGATCTATTTACAATGGCCGCCTCAGTGAGATGAGAAAAGTCTGAATAAAGCCTTCTAATTTCATCCGTATTTGAATTACTAAGCAAGACCTTACACCTTCTTTTTGTCAATTCTTTGAATATGATTGCAAGTTCTTTTTGATCCTCAAAAGTAAAACCGTTATTGGTATAACTAGTAAAATTTGCAGTATTACTTATCGGATAGAAAGGTGGATCAAGGTATATGAAATCACCTTTATCAGCTTTTTCAACTAATATTTTCTTATAGTCACTAACCCCCAAATATGATCCTGACTGCCTTAATACTATACTCATTTTCCGCAAGTTATCGGTATCACAGATTAATGGATTTTTGTATCTTCCAATTGGAACATTAAATGAACCGTTCTTATTTACGCGATACAGTCCATTGTAACATGTTTTATTTAGTGTGATAAATCGAGCAGCATTCTCTATCTTGTTAAGTGAATTTGTTCTATCTCTTAGTTGATAATAGTATCTTATTGGAGATTTATTGTATTCAGTTTGATGATACCTTAGAATTGTAATAAGATCTTCCACATGGTTTCGTATGACCTTGTAAGCATTAATTAAAT
This sequence comes from Nitrososphaerales archaeon TH1920, assembly GCA_014523495.1. Lineage (GTDB taxonomy): Archaea > Thermoproteota > Nitrososphaeria > Nitrososphaerales > Nitrososphaeraceae > TA-21. Next base: position 3,266 of record JAATVM010000070.1, on the reverse strand, counting down.
CCGTATTCGTGTCAGAGAGAAATGTGTTCCTATCAGAGGAAGCGATATAAAAAAATACTGCACCCCCACCTAGAAATGGTTCAAAATACCTGCCGAATTTTGATGGCATAAGCCGAATTATTTGAGGCATTAATTGGCTCTTTCCTCCTGCCCATTTTACAAAAGGATGGCATCTGGGTGTTTGATAGAGAAGCCCATAGTTTTCTCTTTCTCCAGATTTCATAATCTGACTCCGCATCTTTAACTGCCGGGTACTTGACATATAAGCATTATAAAATTTCGATTATTCGATTAACTCAGTTGTTTAATTAACTTTTTAGCGGTTTTAGTTGTTTTGCTTACCTTCAACCTGTGTCTTGCTTTGGTCAGTTGAATGTCGCATCTTATACATATTCTTCCTATTTTTGTGCTAATCATCGTATCAGTAGGAGTTAGTTGATGACATGATGCACAGGCTGTTAATGATTTATACAGATTCAATTCAATATAACTTAATTTCTATTGCAACTTATGCTATTTATCTGTAAAAAATAATTGTTCTCTATAATACTTAAAGGTGATTTATAACATATCTGAAGATTTAAGAAAACATAAAATTTTGAACTTTTCATAGTAACCAACTTGCCATGGCTGTCCATTATCATTTTTTTGTTATAGTTACCAACAACCGTAATTATACTGCTGTCAAAAATATTCTAATATTTCCATTCGTTTGATATGTTGTTCCACCAAGAGCGGTATTGGCTGGCATCCTTATCAATTTCTTCTTTTATTCTAAATTCAATTGAATAAAACATATTCTCCATAGCATCATTCCCGCCATCATCATAAAGTTCCTTACCAATCACAACTGCCCTTTGCTTTTTGGCTTCAAAATCTGAAGCGTCAGGATTCTGTATGCAATAGGTAAGAATGTCATAAAGTTCTTCTTCAAGATAGGCATCCATCTTTATTGTTCACTTGTGATCCAACTTATTATATGATCTTGATATAAATTCTAAAAATTTAGATAAATTTAAGATGTTTATAGTCTCTTGACTGTATTTCATAGTAACAAGTATCAACATACACTTATGCCAAATTAAAGATTTATGAAAGTACGCCGTAACAATTTTAATGTATGATTGGATGAAACATTGAATCAACCACAATTTCTATATTTAACAACAGTGGGATGGAAGACAGGCAAAGAACATAGCATAGAGATCTGGTTTGTAGAGCATAACAAAAAATATTATGTAATCTCAGAACTCGGAAAAAGTGCGCATTGGATTCGAAACATTAGTTATAATCCGAGAATTACATTCAGCATTGACGGTACGACTTTTGATGGTGATGCACGAATAGTCAATCCAATAAAGGAAGGTCAATTAGCTTCTGAGATTTCGGAGTTGATGGATATAAAATATAAATGGAATCAAGGACTGATTGTGGAACTTAGACCACTAACCTTTAGTGAAAACTAGTTTTATTCATGAACCGCGATATTGGATATCAATGAAATATTTTCATATAAATAGAGTCAAAAAAAGCGAAGAACATTTTGAAAATGCATCTAAAAAGAAAAATAGATTATGTTACTTGTTCCAATATCCACTCTTTAAATTTTTTAATTGCAAATCCTTCAGATTGTTTTATGAATTTAGGATCCTTTAGATCCCATTGGTTTTCTGGAATAGAATCAAAAAATTCTTGCATGAACAAAGTGAATCTTAAACGCAGGTTTCTTGGATTTTCATTCATGTCATAACGCTTTAGAATATTTGCAATTTCTCCAAATGAGGAATCATAGTCTCTTTTGAATGGTGTTATTTCTAAGGTTGCATATAAAATTGAAGTTACGGACTCTAGGTCCTTCTTAATTGTGATCAATACTTGTAACATACTTTATGGTTTAGTGGACAAAATATTTTATGGAGTTATTGGATATACACTAATTGTTGTGTTCCGTCTAGTTCTAATGAAATTAGACCAAAAATACCAGACTTCTGAAGATGCTGCTTATGTAATAACTCCCAAAAATGTTCTCGTAAATCTTTTTTTGGCTATTTCAAGTGCCTTCTCACCTTTGGGTGTAAGCTTGTAGGTTATAGTTTTACCTCCTTTCTCTTCACTCAGAAAACCTAAATCTTTGAGACTCTTAAGAGCTGGATAAATTGTTCCAGGACTCGGTTTTTCTCCCCTTCTTTTAGCGAGTTCATTAGCTATCTCTTGACCATGCATTGGTTTTTTTGAGAGTAAAAAGAGGACCAGAAATCCCAATAGTCCTCTCATATCACAACATTCATTATCGAGCTCTCGCATACAAATTATATTGGATGTCCGATATATATAAATACATCATTTTACTATATATCGTATGACCGATATGGAATACATGGAGGTGATTGTATGGGATACGGATGCTGTGGAATAGGAGTTGACCAAGTAAGAAACTTCCTAACAAGGGAAGAAAGGATCTCTTTGCTCAAGGAATACAGTGATGGTCTTGAGAAAGAAGTTCAAGGAATTAAGGAGAGGATTAAGGAATTAGAAGAAAAGTAATCCTTTCTTTCTTTTTTTCTTCGATATAGTTCATTTATCCTTTTCTATAATATTAGTACTATCTTTATGCCTAATCGTACGACAACAAGCTTGTTTTGAATTTGTGAGGCAAGTTACTGAAAGTCATTTTATTTCTATTATTTTGGAAAAATCAAATAAAACGCAGGGAATGGGATTCGAACCCATTAGTTACTCTCGGGGTTTTATGCCTTAAAGAATTTGGCTCTTAATATTCGATTGATGACACATTGAAAGATGATTATTTGTGTTGACATCTAATGGTGGGCCAACTAGAATTTGATTTGGGCAATTCTCCTAAGGCCCAGCCACAATATCGGAGCACCAAAGGCAACCATAGAATAAGCTAAAGTCGCAATTGAATACTCTAATTTAAGGAGGATCAGAAATCCAATGGCCCAGAATATCATAAAAGCTCCAGGAATTTGTACACGTCTTGTGTTGAAAGCAGATTGCATTAGCTGCTCTTTCGTGGGTTCATCATCCTGATAGAACGGTTTGAGAAGATATGTTGCCGACAAAAAGTACAAGAATAATGAGACGATTAGTAAAATAACTGCAATTGCTTCAAAGTAATAATCGAACCACTCTTTGTCACTATTTGGCTTGGGTTCTGTCAGATATAATACTAGCAAAATCGCGCTTATACCGATGAACCAACTTGTAATAATGGTCTGTCTTTAATTTGCAATTTTCCACCCACT
>JAATVM010000069.1 GCA_014523495.1 Nitrososphaerales archaeon TH1920 | reverse complement strand
TACTCTTCATATGGCAAATATTTAATGCTCGAAAACTAGCAAAGAAATTCAATGAGTTAGTAAAATCAACTGGTAAAGAACCGTGGTAAAAAATAATCCATGAGTTTCGCCAAAAGTTTTTATGATAGGCATATCACACAGACGTGATAGAAAATAGAATGGAAAAAAACCGTCCATTTGGTGTAACGATCGTAGTCATACTAGCAATAATTAACGGAATTGTTCTTGTAGTTGGCGGGGCTGTTACTATATATCTTGTTCCAACTATAATAACTTCAGAACTTAACAAAATTTCTAATCTAACTGATGCAAGTCAGCTAAATCCAGCCGCGAGTTCCACTTTAACCAGTGCAATAAAAAGTGCAGCGTATACATTTGCATCTATATCAGTCTCATTGGGCCTTGCATGGTTTGGATTGGCTTGGGCCTTGTTTACTAGTAAAAGCAGGACCTGGTTACTGACCGTGATACTAGCCATAATAACTTTAGTCTTCAGTATTATATCAATAGGAAACATTGTAAATATTACGACGTTAATTATTAGTGGAGTAATACTTTACTACATGTATCGACCACAGGTTAAGTCATATTTTGGCAGAGTAACAACACCCAAATAGGTTCAATTTAGTGTCGCCATTCATCATCTGCATAAAATCTATCATCTCCGTACTTAAGAGGCTTTAGTTTAATATGGCCAGCATTTACAAACAACAAGATTATTCCAAACATGCCAACAATTATCCCAGAGACTATCAAGAATAATTGTATTGGTAGACCGGGAAATAAGAATAATCCTTCAGTCAGTTACGCATATCCTGTTATCCCTGAGCCAACAGATATCACAGTAATACCGATTCCTATTGCTAACAGCGCGAATCCAGCTGTGTCCAAATCAAACTTTAATTTAGTTCCTTAGGATCCCAGCATCCCACAGTACATTTAGAATGAAGATGATATATATAATGCCTTTTAGCATAAAATAAAATAAACACTACGTGCAACTACCAAATGAATGACATAGATCCAATTTGCACTCTGTTAATTTCTAATCTCCTGTTTAGAAATCTTTGAATCCTGTTTTAGAGACAATTTTCTCCGTAACCACTCCCGGACCATTTGTTGATACATGGTTATCGTATATCAAAACTTTAGTAGATCACTTTCTATAGGTGAATTATGGAGACCCTCATTCGTCCCTTAAGGGAGGCTGACCTAAAAGAAGCAGATACGGTATTTAGACTATCCTTTGGCAGATTTCTTGGTTTGCCTGACCCTATGAGTTTCTTCGGCGACGCAGACTATATAGGTACACGCTTTAGGGCGGATCCTTTATTATCTTTGGCTGCAGAAGTAGATGGAAAATTTGTTGGATCAAACTTTATTGCTAATTGGGGAAGTGTGGGAATATTTGGACCGCTCACAGTGCATCCTGATCTGTGGGCCAAGGGCATTGCAAAACGTTTGTTAGATAAGACAATGGATATCTTTAAAGAACTAAAAACTGAACACATTGGGATCTTTACCTTCTCTAATAGTCCTAAACATATCCATCTTTACCAAAAGTACGACTTTTGGCCTAGGTTCCTCACCGCAGTAATGTCAAAACCTGTCAACCCAGCGAACCCAACGAAACAGAGTCAAGAGATTATAAGTTGGACCAAATATTCTAATATCAATAAAGAACGACGATCAGAGACCCTTGTCAACTGTTATTCTCTAACAGATTCTATTTATAGGGGTTTAGATCTCAGGATTGAAATACTGTCCGTGGCAAATCAGAAACTTGGAGATTCAATCCTCTTGGTTGATAACAAAAATAATAGGTTGGTAGGTCTAGCGATATGTCACTGTGGACAAGCAACCGAGGCGGGAAGTAATACATGCTATGTAAAATTTGGCTCGGTGGTAGGAAATGAAGACAGGTCTGCATCTACTAATTTTGACAACCTCCTTGAATACTGTGAACATTTTGCGGCTTCCCAAGGACTATCTAAACTTGTTGCAGGAGTTAACATTGGTAACCTGGCTGCATATAGAAAAATGATTTCTAAGGGGTTCAAGACTGACTACCAAGGTGTTATGATGACAAAAAATAATGATCCCGGCTATCATATGGAAGACGTGTATGCAATGGACGATTGGAGATAGATTAAACATAAAATTATTCATAGGAAACTGCCGACATCTGTGCCAGTTCATAAAATATATTGAGGCTATACTATGTTAACTCGTCAAAGGAATTAAACTGTTGTAAGCTCCAATTCAATATTAACGCATATCTATCCTGATTGGATTCGAATTGTTAAAAATATCAATCCTTTCAGACGTAACGTAGTATTGATGATAGCCGCTAACAACGGCTTAGTTTAGATGTGCATTCACATTGTAAACAAATTTCACTCCACTTACTCCACTGGAACGATATAGAATTTCAGAATATTGGATGTATCTGAATCCTCTTTTAGAGACAAATTTGTCACTGATCCCTTTACATTCACCCTACTTATGGCCCCTAATGTTGTTAGAAGCCTTTTCTTTAATTTGCATTTACAAATTAATCACGTAGCATGCCTAATGGATTCAAATCCCAATCCGAGAATATCTCATCATATTATTAGATCTTAATCTGAGAAACTAAGAGATCTAGATAAAAAAATTTTGCATTATCATTTTTTTAAACTGGTTGTCGGACATACTCACTCTTGCTTGTATCATAGTAGCAGCGTCGTTACCTACAGTGTATCTTAGTTGTGGATTTTCAGATGTTACTACTCCTAGTATAACCTTTGCGACTTCTTCTGGTGGAGATGATTCATTTTCCATCATTAATTTAAAGTTGTTCTCTACCTTTTGAATCAATGAAAAGTATGGAGATTTTGGATCTTGAGCTTTTTTTGCTATAATGCTCGAATTCATAATGTTAGTTCTAATGACACCGGGTTCAATTATAACTACTCTAATTCCAAATGGCTCAAGTTCATATGACATTGATTCGCTTAGACCTTCTAATGCAAACTTTGTACTATGATATGCAGACAAAACAGGAAGACCTATACGCCCTCCAACTGAACTTACATTTACTATTGTGCCAGATTTCTGCTTTCTCATGATAGGAAGAACTAGTTGTGTTACACGTATAACTCCAAAAAAGTTTGTTTCAAATTGTGCTTTCAACTCTTCTATTGATATATCCTCAAGAGATCCAAAAAGCCCATATCCTGCATTATTTACTAATACATCAATCCTCTCTTTTTCTGTTACTATTTTAGTGATAGCTTCTTTGACAGATTTTTTATCATTGACGTCGAGCTGAACTACTTGCAAGGGTAAGTTTTCAGTACTAGCCAATTCTGTTGTAGTTTTAGATTTTTTAAGATTACGCATAGATGCATATGTATGAATTCCTGCCCTTGCCAACATTATGGCTGTCGCGAAACCCATGCCAGATGAGCTACCTGTCACTAATGCTACCTTATTCTTAATAGTCATATCCATATTTTCGGTCACACCAAGTATGTGTATGCATTCGCGTAAATGTAAGTGTATGCTAGTATAGTTGAATTAGGAGCCGAAAGTCACACAAAAAATCCATACGTTGCTGAAATGTACAAGCTCGCATTGGAAGGGAAACTATACAGCGGGTCAATATCATAAACTCAAAGTGGACATGTTAGAATGAAGGGAAAGATAATGGGAAATATCCGATCTTCTGATAGTTTAATCAAAAACTGGAGGGAGGAGTTAATCGATTGTGTTAACAAAAAACAACCAATTACCCACCAGTTTCTTTTGCCTTATGATCTATTCTTCAACAGACTATAAAACAATTAGATAACCAATCAATCAGGGAGGGTATCATAGTTTAGTATTGCTTAGCATTCAAAACAATGTTCCGGCATCTTAAAGAGAAACATCAGTTATTAATACTATATCTGATAATATTGGACCAGACACAAAGAGTCATATATTTTCTCATAAGAAAACTGATAAGAATAATTATGCGAAAATCAATGTATGGAAGGTAGGCAAGACCCACATGAAAAATCAGACTAGTCCCTTCCGGCCCATATAGAAAATAAAATTAAACATTTGTCATACCTGCAGTTATTTAAGTAACTAGATATAGGAGAGATTACCTAATTAATGATACTAGTAGATATATAATGAATATTTTAATTAATTACGACAATCGTCACTTGATGATGTCTTGCGCATGGTGCCTCTAAGCAATGACAGTGTGTCAAAAATGTAGTAAACATGAAGAATACCACTCATGTTCCACATGTAACCAACACTTATGTATGGAGTGCTTTAATACAGTTCATTTTGGTATTAATGCTCCTAGGGCTAGTAATTCAATAGTATATAACAAATGCGTTTTTTGTGGGGAAATATATGGAACCAATGCTAAGGTTGAAGTTTGCGATAAATGCACAATAATACTCACTTGGATATCTTCCATTAATTATCTTGCTGCAGTAAATAGGGTTTCACAGTTGGTAAGGTCAAATAGGCTTGATAAAAAGCTGACAAATGAAAACTATTGTAAGGCAAATTTTGGGGTACATGCTACTCAAGTTATTATG
>JAATVM010000068.1 GCA_014523495.1 Nitrososphaerales archaeon TH1920 | reverse complement strand
CAGCACCTAATATTATTGGCGAATTTAAATTCGACACCTTTAGAATGACTATAATCGAAAAGAAAGTGTTCATCCTCGCCAATTGGCATACTATCGATTTTTCCGATATGACAAAGAGGACATTTAGTAAATGTTGTTTGGTTCTTGATATAAGATGCACACCAGAGACAAGACTCACATATCAGAAAATATCTCACTTTCGTAAGTTTCGCATAATTGTCTATCTCCAATTGTGGATTTATCTCCACTAGCGGTGATGTTCTCTGTCTAACCTTATCTGATACTCCAACTTCGCTTTGGACTTCTACCAAAAATTGACTGTCTGAAGACGTAATAAGATTTTTTATGTTACAATCTTCAGAATTCTCTAGCATATCAATAATCACTAATAATGTAAAAGCTATTGTATTTAACATAGGTAGAATTAAAAGCCAAAATTTGAGACAAATGTTTTATATGACTCATTTGCAATTAATTGCATGAATTTTATTCACATTTACCACTCAGTTAAGGTGCATTTATGAATAAACGAAAACGTCAAACAGAATCTCTTACTTTAAGGATAGAAAAAGAAATGTTAGATGATTTACGCAAAGAGTCCGAACAGAAGACGGTATCAATAAATACACTGACAAACCAAATTATTAAATCATACATTAAATGGTACTCTCCGGCACAAAGGGCTGGAATTATGTTTGTTCCAAAATGCTTGTTAATTCCTATTATTGATAATCTCGCTGAGTATCAGATGGAAAGACTTGCGGAACAGTTTAGGAAAAGTGGGTATGAAGAAACACTATTGATGATGAGTAAAGAATATTCTTTACCAGTAATCCTCGACCTCTTTGATTCATGGTTAAATGTGTCAAACATGCAGTTCGATCGTGAATCTAGCGAAGGTTCTTTGACATACATAATAAATCACGGAGTTGGGAGAAAATGGTCTCTTTTCTTAGAAAAGGTGTTTTGGTACATAGTTGAGGATTTGGGGATAACCGGAGCTAGATTTGATGTAACAGATGGTACCGTAACTATCAAGATTAATTTAAAACAATAGCTAGGTGACTTTGGGTTAGGTAAACTGAACTTAATCATAGTAATTAAGGAATCTAGAGATTATGAAATTTCGCATGATTTTGCATTAATAAAATTGTTCCAAATAATGGAAAACCCAGAAGAACTTATATAAGACTATGCGAGCTCAACGCCTAATGAGTAGCTCTCGTCATGTGTTACTCTTACTCATCTTAATCCTTAATATTCGAGTTATATGATTTACATCTGGGCCCAGGGGGATTTGAACCCTCGACCAACTGCTCCGCAGGCAGCCATTCTATCCAAACTGAACTATGGACCCTAATTTGTTGTAATAATATTTCCTTATATGAACTAGCTGCGTAATTTTTGATCATCTCATACCTCGACAAGTATTGTTAAATTGAAAAGAAAACGATTAATTCATTCTAAAGTTTCTCAAACATTATAAGTAGATAAAATTGATTATCTTATGCAACCTGATGTAATATGGGAAAGTCCTTTCTTGATGAAATTGAGAAACGTATAATTCTTTTTGATGGAGCAATGGGAACTGAAATACAAAAACTCAAACCAAAGCCACAAGATTTTCCAGACAACAAAGATGGATTCAACGATGGACTTGTTTTGACAAGACCCGAGTGGATTAAAAACATACATAAGAGTTATTTGGAGGCTGGTTCTGACTGTATCGAAACGAATACCTTTGGAAGTAACCAAATAAAGCTCCAGGAATATGGATTTGGTGAAAAAACACTATCCATAAATAAGTTGTCAGCAGAAGTTGCAAATAATGTAACCAAGGAATTTGCAAATGAAAAAAAATATGTAGTTGGGTCGATGGGTCCAACAGGATATCTACCAAGCTCAAATGATCCTGATCTAGGTAATATTAAATTGAATACAATTACAGATGCCTTTGATTTACAAGCAGAAGGACTAATATTGGGAGGTGTCGATGTTCTACTCATAGAAACAAGTCAAGACATTTTAGAAGTTAAACTTGCGATAACTGGATCGTTTAATGCCATGAAAAGAACTGGGAAAAAAATACCAATAATATCTAACGTAACTTTGGACAAATATGGTAAGATGTTACTAGGTACAAATATCCAATCAGCATATACAACCGTTAGCGATATGGGAATTTCTGTTTTTGGATTGAATTGTTCAACTGGACCCGCTGAAATGGAGTCAAGTATAAGATGGTTGGATGAACAAAACGAACTGCCGATTCTTGTCATGCCAAATGCGGGTATGCCGATTAATGAAGGTGGAACTGCCGTTTACAAGATGACTTCAAATGACATGTCACATCATCTTGGAGAGTTCTTGCACAAATACAAGAGAGTGAGAATGATTGGGGGTTGTTGTGGAACTACTCCTGAGCACATCAGAGAGCTTAAAAATACATTAAAATCGTATAACTTATAATTCACAAATAAACAATTGAAAATATAACAATTAAATGGAATTAAAACATGTACCTCGCGTTAGCTCAGCGTTAAAGGCCGTAGATTTGGTGCAGATTCCTCCACCATTAATAATAGGAGAGCGCTTAAACACACAAGGTTCAAAAAAAGCAAAAAGATTAGTTTTGTCTGATGATTTTGATGGCCTAATAGAGCTTGGTAGAGAACAAGTACGCGATGGAGCGCATTGTATTGATGTCTGTGTAGCAACAACCGAAAGATCCGACGAACTAGAATTTATGAAAAAGTTGGTGAAAAGATTAAGTCTTGAAATAGATGCACCTCTGGTAATTGATTCAACCGATCCCAAAGTAATCAGTGAAGCAGTTTATCATATTCCAGGAAGACCTATCATAAATTCAATCAACCTTGAGGGAGATGGCTCACGATTCCATTCCCTTGCGCCAATCATGGCAAAATTTGGAATTCCATCAATTTCAATGTGCATCGGGCCAAAAGGAATGGCCAAGACGGCAGAAGATAAAATAAGTGTTGCAAGGTTACTCTTTGAAACCGGAAAACAATATGGATTAAAATCATGGCAATACATATTTGATGTACTTACCTTCACCCTAGCGACCGGGGAACCAGAATACGCAAATTCTGCAGTTGAAACCCTTAGAGGGATTTCCTTAGTCAAAAAGGAAATTGAAGGATGTTTTACCACTCTGGGATTGAGTAATATTAGTTTTGGTCTTCCGATTAATGCTAGGAAAATTATCAATTCCGTATTTTTACATCATGCATTAAAAGCAGGACTTGATGCGGTAATTATTAATGCAAAAGACATAATACCAATAGGAGAAATTCCACAGGAACAAATCAAGCTTGCAGAGGATCTTATATTTAATAGACATTCTAGCGCACTCTCTGAGTTAATTTATTATTTTGAGGGCAAGGATGTTACTGTTACTAAGAATTCGAAAAAGTTAGAAGAAATAAACAAAGACTGGGATTTTGACAAACGTAGTTACTTTCGCATAGTAAATCGTATCAAGGATGGTATTGAAGATGATGTGGTAGGATCTATTACCAACAAACTTGAAAAAAAATTGACTACTAACTCGGAAAATATTGAAAAGAAAACATTGCTAAGGCAACATCCGGAACTATCTCATGAAGCAGCAGTTGAGACCTTAAACGAAGTATTGCTCCCTGCAATGAAGGAAGTCGGTGATAAATTCGGGGCAGGTGAGCTAATTTTACCTTTTGTACTAAAATCAGCAGAATGTATGAAATCAGCGGTATCGGAATTGGAGAAATATCTGATCAAAAAACAAGGAGTAAGCAAAGGGAAACTAGTTTTATGTACAGTATATGGTGATGTTCATGACATAGGCAAGAACCTTGTAAAAACAATATTTTCGAACAATGGATATACAGTATATGATCTTGGTAAACAAGTTCCAATTCAACAAATCGTAGACAAGATTAAGGAGGTAGATGCAGATGCGGTGGGATTGTCAGCACTGCTAGTTTCAACTTCAAAACAAATGCAGCATTTTGTAGAAAATGCTAAGGAGCTAAATCTCAATATTCCAACACTATGTGGTGGTGCAGCCATAAATAGTGATTACATAAATAGAATTGCGAAGGCAGATGATGTGTATAAGGCAGGAGTTTTCTACTGTAAAACAGCATTTGACGGGCTAAATGTAATGAACAAATTGAGATCTCCAGAAAGAGATAAATTCATTCAAGAATGGAACAATAAGATAAATAAATTTGACGAAAAGAAAACAATGAAAATAAAGAGCGATATAGATACTGTAATTAGTAAAGTAAAGCCTATAAATCCCCCAACTCCGTCACATGTAGATACCACAATAAAACTAACGCCATCAGAAATTAACCTTAATGAAGTTTGGAAATATTTAAATAAAAAATCTCTTTTTGTTCTCTCATGGGGTATACGTGGAAAAGCGGCATCTAAAATGATTAGCGAACCTGAAGAATTATTGGAAAAATGGAAAAGGAAGGTAATTGAGGAGGAACTCTTCTCACCAAGTGTTGTTTATTCTTATTTCAAATGTCACAACCAAGGTAACAAACTTGTAGTGGAATCAGAGAAACAAGGCGAGGTAGGTTTCGAATTTCCAAGATCGACTAAATCAAAACGTCTGTGTATTACAGACTACTTTGGAAAACAAGACATTGTTGCTTTTCAGGCAGTCACAGTGGGTCAAAAGACAGTTTCAAAAATTGAAGAACTAAATTCAAATAACGATTATACGGACGCCTATTATCTTCATGGCCTAGCGGTAGAAACAGCTGAAGCTCTCGCAGAATGGGTTCATAATAGAATAAGAAGAGAATTAAATATTGATAAAAATAGAGGTTTGAGATATAGCTGGGGATATCCAAGTTGTCCTGATACTATGCAACACTATTTAGTATGGAAACTAATTGATCCGACTAGTTGTGGTATGAGTCTTACTTCTGCAGGCCAAATAATTCCTGAATACTCCACTGCTGCCATAGTAGTCCATCATCCGGATGCAGAATATTTTATCCTTTAGAAAAAATAATAGATTTGAAATAGATAAAATGACAATTAATGATTTTGTTTTTTCATGTGCAACAGATGATGTACCCGCCTATTTTACTTATGAAGGGGAAAACATGCTCATAGTACAATCAAAAGATGGAGCAAAAAATAAGAAAAATGATTTTGAAAAAATTGAGGCGTTTATGAGTGCATTGATATCTCATGAATCCGTACACGTAGTTATAACAAAATTGGTAAATGGTCAAATTTCTGATTCATTAGATGATGTTGAGATTATTGTAGAAAGACATGGTAAGAAATTTCAAGTTAGTTTAAATAATATGCTCTTTTCAACAGATTTTAGTGGGATTATCACATCTTAATGATGACCATCTTGATTACTAGCTATTTTTGCACGCATCTTTTAGCGATTTAACATATTTTTTCAATTTATTTTGTAAACTACGGATATTATCTCCTTTATTTCTATTGATAATTTCAATAATAGCACTTCCAACAATAACAGCATCAGCTCCGCAATTAGACATAAGCTTTATGTGATCTGGAGTACTTATTCCAAAACCCACAGAAATATTATTTCTATTTGAACTTAATTTTTTTATGTTCCTAATCGCAGTAAGTGTGTATTTATTAAAAGTATTTCTGATTCCAGTGGTACCATATACAGAAACCACATAAACAAAACCCGTGGAAACATCAAGTGTTTTTTTGATTCTAGCGTTTGAGGTATTTGGTGCGACAAGAAAGACAGTTGCCAATTCAAGTTTTTTTGAATATTCTAAATATTCCTTAGATTCTTCAATAGTCATATCAGGTAAGATAAACCCATCTGTTCCCGCATCCTTTGCCATTTTCATGAATTTTTTAAATCCCTTTCTTTGGAGGATATTAGAATATGTCATTATCAATATTGGAAGATCTGGATATCTTTGCCTTGTTTTTTTTATCAAACTCAAACAAAGGTCAGGATTGATTCCATTTTGTAACGCTCTGAATGAAGCTTCTTGAATTATTGGACCGTCTGCAATTGGATCTGAAAATGGAATACCTATTTCCATAATGTCAGCGCCACCATCAACAATAGATGAAATTATTTTTTCACTAGTTAATGGATCCGGATATCCTCCCATAACATAACATATGAGACCTTTTTCCTTTCTTATTTTTAATTGAGAGAATTTTTTCTTAATTCTATTATTTTGTAAATGAAGCACCTATTTTCATCTGCCAATGTATTTTTTACTATACTTTATTACTTGATCTATATCCTTATCACCTCTTCCGGATAAGGTAACAATGATATTTTGATCTTTTCTCATTTTTTTTGCCAGTTTCATTGCATATGAGACTGCGTGACATGATTCTAAAGCTGGGATTATTCCTTCCAGCCTTGAAAGCTTAAAAAAAGCATCCAATGCTTCATTGTCACTACAGGTAACGTATTCTGCTCGCTCAATATCTTTTAGCTGCACATGTTGAGGACCGACAGCTGGGTAATCCAATCCTGCTGATATACTATGAGTGTCATTTATCTGTCCAAATTCATCTTGCAGAAGATATGTTCTCATTCCGTGTAGTATGCCTTCAGACCCTACTTTCAGTGTAGCTGAATGTTTTCCTGTTCTAATCCCTAAACCACCGGCTTCAACGCCGTACAAAGACACACTATCATCATCTAAAAATGGGAAGAAAGTTCCTATTGCGTTACTACCCCCACCAACACAACAGACTAGAGCATGTGGTGATCTTGTAGTAATGTTTTTTAACTGTGATTTAATTTCCTCACCTATCACACTCTGAAAGTCTCTTACAATCATAGGATATGGATGTGGACCTACTACTGATCCTATCAAATAGTAAGTATCTTTGACATTCGTTATCCAATCTCGTAACGCTTCATTTATTGCGTCCTTCAATGTTTTTGTTCCTGAATTTACAGTGTGTACTTTTGCACCCAATAGCTCCATTCTGAATAAATTCAATTTTTGTCGTTCTATATCTATTGATCCCATGTAGATTTCTGCCTTCAAGCCAAAAACAGCTGCTGCCATCGCCGTTCCAACGCCGTGTTGACCAGCACCAGTTTCTGCAATTATTCTTTTTTTGCCCATTCTCTTGGCCAAGAGGCATTGTCCCAGACAATTATTGATTTTGTGTGCTCCACCATGTAGAAGATCTTCTCTTTTAAGAAATATCTTGGCACCCCCGACATAATCAGTCAGATTTTTGGCAAAGTAAAGTGGCGTAGGTCTTCCAGCATAATTTTGAAGATAATGGTGTAATTCCTTCTTAAAATTTGAATCGTTTCTTATTTTTTCATATGCTTTTTCAAGTTCAGTAATTGCTGGAACCAATGTTTCGGGGATATACTTTCCACCGTATTTTCCATATTTACCTGCTATTGGAAAATCTTGTAACTTGGTCATTGCAATACACTCATAAAAAATACAT
>JAATVM010000067.1 GCA_014523495.1 Nitrososphaerales archaeon TH1920 | reverse complement strand
CTTATGTAGGACCTTGAGTTCATGCAATAGGTTACCAAGCGAATTTAAAAGTGATTTAATTTCACACTTAAGTGATTAGTGACAAATTTGTTTTTAATAATGAACGATAGGTTTCTCAGTTTTCTGAAGGAATAGAATTTCTACTAATTTCTTGAAATATAATATTTTCCGATGCCATTTTTCATTTATGGCAGGGTTCTATAAAATCATACGAAAACGCTCCTTATGGATCTGCCGATAAACTATACCTGTGTTCAATATATTCATCAACAATATTATTGGAAACCTAACTCGACTTTTAATAAGTCGTGCTTAAATTTCATGAAAAATTCAATTTCACATCAAACGAAAAATCCTTAAGCTCGTCCATGATTCAAATTATTCTTAGCATAATTGAGTTTCTATCATCAATATCTAGATCTTACTTTACGATAACCTTTTATGCTGTTACTACGGATGCGCGAAAAGGTTATAGCCGGTGTACAACTCAGACTGTCTCTTTGTTACATTAAATTTCTGTTGAATAATATAGGTAAAAATGATAGAAGACTGTAAAACAATAATTAAAAAGGTATTTGCCATTAATGAATTTAAGAACGAGGTTTAACAATTGAAAACCGATATTCCTTTCTATTCCCAAATAAAATCAGCAATCCGATCACTAAGGGGTATCAAGTGGAGTTTAGATTTTAGCTATTTCAGAAAATGGATACTTGTAGGTTTTTTCCTAGGTATCGTTGCAGGTCTGGGGGCAATTGCACTATTTCTATCTGTAGAATTATTCACAGGAATATTTCTTGGATTAGGAGCAGGGTATTTCCCTCCATTGCCAGGAGGATTTCAAAATAATTTGGGTTATACTCTATCTATCGAGAGAGCATGGCTTCTACCATTCATTACCGGTCTTGGCGGTCTTTTAGTTGGATTAATCACGACGAGGTTCTCGCCAGAATCTGAGGGACATGGTACAGATGCAGTAATTGATGCATATCATCACAAAAGTGGCAATATAAGAGCCCGAGTTCCTCTTGTCAAGGCTGTTGCCTCATCTTTAACTATAGGAAGTGGTGGAAGTGGTGGTACTGAGGGACCTGCTGGACAAATAGCCGCTGGTTTTGGGTCACTGATAGGTAAGTTATTCAAACTTGATGAAGATGAAAGAAGGATAGCGGTTGCCGCGGGTCTTGGTGCAGGTATTGGAAGTATTTTTAAGATTCCATTAGGTGGCGCTGTCTTTAGTGCAGAAGTTTTCTATAGAAGGGATTTTGAAATTAGAGCCCTAATACCTGGATTAGTAGCTTCAGTGACTGGTTATACCGTTTTTGGTTTCGTATTTGGATGGGATCGTCTATTTACCATTCCTTTCGATTTAGTGAAATATACTCACCCAGAGTCCCTTTTACTTTATGGCATCGTCGGTTTGATTTCTGCCGTAGTAAGCGTAGCGTATGTAAAGACTTTCTATACAATAACTGATTATTTTAGCAAAATTCGCATTCCAAAATATCTGAAGCCAGCCATAGGAGGAGTTCTAGTAGGAATGATAGGAATTGTATTTCCTCAAATATTGGGAACCTCCTATGGATGGTTACAAATAGCAATTGATAATGGTGTTACTCTCTTACCGTTATACTTTTTAGGTCTTATAATTGTGTTCAAGATCATAGCAACTTCCTTGACCATAGGTTCTGGTGGAAGTGCAGGTGTCTTTGGACCTTCTATGGTAATAGGCGGTCTTCTTGGAGCATTCATTGGTACAGCTTTCCATTCACTAGGATTATTTACATGGATAGATGTCTCTTCTGTAATCATAGTGTCGATGGTATCTTTTTTTGGTGCTACGGCAAAAACACCAATATCGTCCATAATCATGGGAAGTGAGCTAACAGGAGGTTATGCTCTTTTGGCACCAATGATGCTAGCTACATTTGTTGCTTACATAATGTCAGGACAGCACAGTTCAATATTCAGAAACCAAGTGATAAACAGGTCTGATTCACCTGCTCATAGAATGGAGTATCAACGCATTATACTAAGCGATCATTATGTAAAAGATGTTATGAAAAGTCCGATAAATAAACTCTCAAAAGATGTATCAATTGTAGAAGCGCTCCAGATATCTAATAGAAATACCAGCAAGATGATTATGGTAGTTAACGAAAAAGACATACTTCAAGGAGTCGTATACAAATACAAGCTATTTGAGTTTCCTGAGGAATATCGCAAATCCATTAAATTAGAAAGCATTATGGTAAAGGATCCATTTTTTGCATATACGTCTGATACTCTCCACCAAGCATTGGTTAGGCTTTCATCAAATGACCTTCAAGAAATGCCGGTCATATCTAATGAAGATAATAAAGTCCTTGGTATCGTAACGATTGCAGATTTAGTAAAACTCTATGACAGAGAAGTACAAAAGATAGTGAAAGTCAGAAACCACACTAATCTCAGTGATGATATCGATGGTAATGGAGTGGATAGAAATGAAGACAATCATCTAGCGGATAAAAAGACAAATTTGAAATAAATAATTATAAATCACAAGCATCTTGATCTTAATTTCACTGTGTTACATCCTCTTTTCCGGTGTCAGATTTATCCTTTGCCGGTGGTGAAACTGGACTCACATTGTCTAGATTAACAACTTGTCTTTTCCTTGTTATATAGGCAGATCCAAAAGAAACCAAAATTATTGTTATTGCCAAAACCGGGCCTGTCAGGTCAGGTAATATTTCTGAACCAGTTACCGTCTCGTATGAGGTCACAGCTGCTATGGTCAATGCAACTGCGCTCAAAGCGTATGTCATGTGTTTGAAACCTCTCGTGTTAAATATTCTAGAGAAGGCTGATCGCAGTATGAAGCTATCTAGTGTATCTACAGGAATCATTCCCACAGCGAAGAACCCTGCAAGAATGAGGGCCATCTGCATTCCAAGGGTGGCTGAGGCTACAGCTGATAGAGTAATCGCTGAAATCTGAGTAGCTGTATCGAATCCTAAGCCAAATACCATTCCTGTAAGCAGAGCAGAACCAAAAGGGTTCATCACTCCGGTCCTGGCTAAAACTTTGCTGGCAAGGATAGCAGAACCAGTTTTTCCCCATTTCTTCATTGAGTATATATTTACTATCCCAATTATTCCTAAGGCGATGGCTCCTATTACACCACCCCAAAACGAAAGCTGATCAATTCTTGTTATGTTGCCTATAACATATATGATAAGAATCATTTCCGCAAGAACTGAAATCATATGGCCAATACTGAATCCGGCTCCAACCCATCGGGATTTTCTTGTTGCATTGTGCAGTCTCACAAGATTATCTATAGCTGTGATGTGATCTACATCAAGTGCATGACGGAGACCTAGCAAGAACATTGGGAAAATCGATATTAGAATAAATGAAAATGTGTCTACCATTTTGTGATACATCTCTTTATGGTCATGAGTATTGCCAAAATATCAAAAGATGATACTTGTATTCAAGCTTTTCTTATGCCACTGAAAGAAGCACCAAGAATTGTCTGCCTCGAGATTGATAGAATATCAAAAATTATTTTCTTAACGTCTTTTGTTGTGTTTCCTAAAATGCGAACGACTGCTCCATTGTTGTTTGGAAAAGATGACGTACCTCCATAAATTTTATTCTTGTTTTTCATTTTTTTATTTATTTTTTCTTTTAGATGACTTACATATTTTTCTTTACAAAGTATGTATACGTTAGCTATAATCTCAAAATTATTCATTATACCAAACGATTCTAAATTTTCTTTCTTAGGTTCTAATTTCATTATATCGATAAATCTCAACTTTTCCACATTATCCTTTGCTATTGTTTTGATATAGCAAATATCATATTCAAATGACTCACCACTTGCTACCCTGCCAGGTACCAGCATTTCTGAATATATCATTGTGGCGCCTTCATGAACCTTCAAATGAACTACCTGACAGAACCTAGAATTGCGAAATGGTATTATTTGATCTGGAATATATTCAAAGTAACATCCATCCCCTACAGCAATATTAACCATCTGAGTCGCAAAATCCTGTTCCATTTTATAAATCCTTGTTGCACCTTGTGTAGTAACATGAGCATATGCATGGTTACTAAGAGAAATATCAATTCTGTATCTATCGCCTTGGAGTATTCCTCCAGAAGGTGATATAATATATATATAGGCCATTGATGGAATGCTCTCCTCAAGATACAACGCCCTTTGGATACAAAGAGGAACTTTGGCATATTGTTCTTTTATGACGGTTTTTTTACTTTCAATATCTTCTTCAAGACTAAGTTGCACAATGCCTATCTTTCCAGTTTTTTCATCGAGTTTTTGTGCTTCGGATCTGTATGCTAGGATTTCTGATGGAATATTAATTGGCGTAGAAAATTTAACATAGTCCAAATTTCTTAACCATAACTAGATTTGAATATTTTTTGGAGCTTCGAATAGAACGTCTCGAATAATATATGATGCTACCTCGTTTATTCCCTCTCCTCCTTTAGAATTTACGAAAACAAATGGTCTATTGCCTCTTACATGTTTGGCGTCTTTTTCCATGATTTTAAGATCTGCTTCCACATATGGAGCAATATCTATCTTGTTTATAACTAAAAGATCGCATGTTTCAATTCCAAGACCTCTTTTTCGGGGATATTTATCGCCTCCTGAAACATCTATCAAGTAAATGAAGTAATCTGCCAGAGCAGGACTAAAAGTAGTAGTAATATTGTCGCCGCCACTTTCAATTATTATTAGATCAAGATAATTGTGCTTTGATTCCATTTCTTCAACCGCAGAAAGATTCATTGACGGGTCTTCTCTAACTGCAGTGTGAGGACAGCCACCAGTTGCTATACCAATTACCAATTCTTCAGGCAAAAGTCCCCTTTTAGTTGCAAGATTGTGTCTCATCCTATTTGCATCTTCCTTAGACACAACATCATTAGAAATTATACCGACTCTGTATCCTTTGTCGTATAGTAAAGGAACAATCCGTTCAATCAGCATTGTTTTACCTGATCCTACGGGTCCTCCTATTCCCACTCTAGGTATTCTTTTGTATAAAGGCACACAAGAATTAACTTTCAGTCAAGTAATAAACATTCTTGAATCCATCTGTTCGTGTTTCATCTGTATTATGTCAATTGCCGGTGCAAACTGCCATATACTAGAAAGGGATTTTCCTATGTTTTCATTTACAGATACTAAAATGAATGGTTTGAGCTCGTGAATTATCTTTTGACCATCTAAATGTTGCAATATGCCTAACCGGAGTGCAGCTCCAATAACACTCACGACAAAACCATATAACAACATTAATCCTGTCTTATGTTTTGGAATATTCAGAGATTTGCATACTACCGCAAATGAAACTGGATATATACCTGATGCATGACCATTAGTTACTGCTTTTTGGTAAAGCTTTAATATCTTATTTTGAGTGATAAAGTATCGCGTACACCTAAGTAACTGAATACCGGATCTAACTGCTGCATTCCGACTCTCTTCCATAAGCCGCATAGAGTAAAGAATTTGATCTACTTCTACGAGTCCCTGTAAATCGGATTTCTCAACACAGTCATATGCATTACCTAGGGCAACACAGTCTCCTGGACCTACTTGTTGTTTTAGATAAATCTTTATTAATTTCAAAACATCTCTGGATTTCAATTTCTTCTCATGAAAAATAAATTCCAGTCCATTAGATGTTGTATATAATCCCGTAGGGAAAAAAGAATCAGATAACTGAAGAAAACTCAGATCTTCCATATTTATTTCAGTGCTCATGGATGTTGTAACCTTCATCTGGTTCAAAAATAATAGTATCCTTGCTGATATCAAGATTATTCCTAAAACTGAAAAGGACTTTCTCAAAAACTTCTAATTCAGAATTTGATTGTATGGGTAAAAAAATTTGTTCTCCAAGTATTTTTATTGGTCTATGCATGTTACCTATTTTATGTCCAATCTTTATGGCAACCTCTAGTATCCGATCATTTGGTATATCCTTGTGTAAAGATATTACCAGCACTTCCTCGACAGTTCTCCTCACTACTATTATCTTTTCGTCTGTCAAAAATACCACGTCTCCATCTATTAGATGTGAACCAGGAGATAATGTGAGGACAAGCTCTGTTCCTCTGTCAGAAACCTTTCTCATCCTGATTCTCTCTGACTCTAACCGTGAAATATTTACATTTTCAACTCTGTCATTCTTTGACATATCCTCGAATTTGGATCTTAGGTTCTTGTCAAAATTAATATTTCCGATTATTTTATCGATCTGGAACAATGTCATTAATTGTCCTTCCTCATTTTCAATATTACTATATTTTCACATTCTCATATTTTCATTTTACTCATATCAAATAACCTGTAGAGCAAGATGTATTTGGAATTCAATCGAATGACAAAACACCCAATAATAAATTCGAATTGTCATGCTGCGATATTGAGTCTTATCAGGGTGTCTATGAGTAATATGATGGAGCCAACTGCTACACTAGCTATCATGAAAGGAAATCCAACTCTAAGAAATTGGTTAAAGGTGATTTTGTAGCCCTTTATTTCAGCCAACCCTGTGCCAACTATACCAGCACTTGAACCTATCACTGTACCATTCCCACCAAATCCAACTCCAAGTGATAATGCCCACCATAATGGACTGATGGGGAGGCTTCCAAAGACCGCCGCTATCGATTCATTGTTGTAAATGGCAAATACCAAAGGAATCATTGTAGCAGCAAACGGAATGTTGTCTATAAAAGCACTTGCTATTGCAGATAACCAAATAATCATGAAGAACAGTACCCAAGGATTACCACCGCTAATTTGTAATACAGTGGCAGACAGCAGATCTATTACTCCTGCTTTTTCTGCTCCACCAATGATAATGAAAAGACCTGCAAGAAAGATCAGAGTAGCCCAATCAACTTGACTCAAGATGTCTTCAGGTCTCGACCTTGCCACAATCATAAGTATCCCTGCACCACTCAGGGCTATAATTGAAGGCTCTATATTGATACTACCGTGTATAACAAAAAGAATAATGACTGCAGTTAATACAGCTAATGATTTTTTTAATAGAGATCTATTCTTGATAAGGACCTTTTCATCTTGAGATAATAAATCTTCAAGGTTGGTTGGTTTCTGAGCAAGATCTTTTCTAAATAGAAATTTTAGGATAAATAGTGAGGCAAATAGAGAAATGGCAATGGTAGGACCCATATGGATAATAAATGAATTAAAGTCTATATTTGCAGCAGAACCAATTAGTATATTGGGTGGATCTCCAATTAGTGTTGCGGTACCTCCTACATTTGATGCAAGTACCTGCGCAATTATGAATGGAATTGGAGATATTTTAAGAGTCTTGAATACAGATATGGTTATTGGAACCATAAACAAAACAGTAGTAACGTTATCTATAAACATAGAAACCGTTGCAGTAAAGATGCAAAGGATAACCATCAGCTTCCACATATTTCCCTTTGATTTTTTACTCATCCTTATACCAAGATACTGAAACACTCCGGTTTCCCCCAGTATTGTAACTATTATCATCATTCCTAATAAGAGACCAATTGTATTGAAATCAATAGCACTGATTACAAAGACAAAACTAGAAGAAGCACTAAAGAGCCCCGTGGTGATGCCTATCAGTATCACAAATGCCGCTCCTACCATTGCAACTGCAGTTCTATGAACTATTTCAAAAGAAAGTAAGACGTAAACTGCCAATAGACCTAGAGAGGTAAGTCTTAAAGGCAGTGTAATGCTAATTCCGACTAAATCTGGAATAACAAAAAGAAGTATTGATAGAATTGCAAAAACGAGAAGTCCCACGAGCCTTTTCGTTTTTACTAAAATCAGTGTCTGGGACATATTTTTATTGTAATTGAATTGAAGGAGTTTTTCTAAAAATGGTAAAATGGTTACTTGTATTTTTAACTGATTGAAAACAGCGCATTACAGCGTATTCAACAGGAAATCTAGTAAGTCAAATGATATTTGATTCTATAATGGAGTCATTGTATCTATAAGCCTCGTACTTGTTATCTGTCCGTCTTTTTCATTAATCAAAAGGTCAACCGTGTACTGCAGGCCACCAAGTAAGAAAGTAACTTGAGTGTCCCAAGCTTCTCTATTCTGTTCAGTTGGAAATGGCAGAAGTGTTCTTATCTTAAAATCTTCAATATTGCTCCCATAAAGTGCTTGTGTTGCTTTTTTTGCTACACTTTCGACTTCTTTTTCCGTGTGGACGGGATTCATAAATCAAAATGTATTTGCAAAATATATAAGCATTATCATTTTAATTGTTGATTTGAAAACCTAAAATAGATTGTACAGTCGTGACAACGATAGCTTGTTTGCAGGCTTGGTAGTCGCTATTTTTCCATCAACTTTAACAATATAAGTTTCTGGATCGATTTCTATTTTAGGTATCAGATTATTATATACCATATTTTTCTTGGATATATCGCGACACCTTTTCACTGGCAATAGTTTTTTCTTTAAGCCTAATTTCTTTTCAAGCCCGTTTCTTATTGCCATCTTTGAAGTAAATGTTACTGAGGTAGAATATCTAGCTTTACCCATGGCTCCAAACATTGGTCGATAGTATACAGGCTCTGGGGTTGGAATGGAAGCGTTTGGATCTCCCATGAGAGAATATGCAATAAAACCTCCTTTAATAATGAGCTTTGGTTTTATCCCAAAAAATTGTGGCGTCCACATTACAATATCAGCCATTTTCCCTAGTTGAAGTGAACCCACATAGTCTGAAATTCCATGTGTTATTGCAGGATTAATGGTAAGCTTTGCTAGGTATCTTTTGACACGAAGATTGTCATTATTGCCTTCTTCTTCTTTTAGTCTTCCTGACATCTTTTTCATTTTATCTGCAGTCTGCCAGGCTCTAGTTGTTACCTCACCAACTCTACCCATAGCCTGACTATCAGAAGAATACATGCTAAGAGCTCCTAAATCATGCAACACATCTTCAGCGGCTATTGTTTCGGCTCTTATCCTTGATTCAGCAAATGCCACATCTTCTGATATTGCAGGGTTTAGATGATGGCACACCATCATCATGTCAAGGTGTTCTTCAAGAGTGTTAACAGTAAATGGCCTTGTTGGATTCGTTGATGAAGGCAGAATGTTCAGTTCTCCGGCAATTTTCAGTATATCTGGCGCATGTCCCCCACCGGCCCCTTCCGTATGATATGTATGAATCGTTCTACCTGAGATTGCTTTGATTGTATCATCTACATATCCACATTCATTGAGGGTATCAGTATGGATTGCTACTTGGGTATCTGTTTTATCTGCAACCTTCAGTGCGGCGTCTATGGTTGCTGGGGTGGATCCCCAATCTTCATGAAGTTTCAGACCACAAGCCCCTGCGTTAATTTGCTCTAATAGGGCTGGTTGTAATGAATCATTTCCTTTTCCTAATAATCCAAAATTCAATGGGAAATCATCCAAAGATTCTAACATTCTATGAATATTCCATGGCCCCGAACTACATGTCGTAGCTTTAGTACCTTCAGAAGGACCAGTCCCACCACCTATCATTGTGGTAGTGCCGCTACATATTGCTTCTACGATTTGCTGGGGTGAAATAAAATGTATATGAGTATCAATCGTTCCTGGAGTGCAGATAGTGTGTTCGCCTGAAATAACATCCGTATTTGAAGAGACAATCATGTTATCAGATACTCCATCCATCACATTGGGATTTCCAGCCTTACCAATTCCTAAAATTAATCCATTTTTGATACCAATATCTGTCTTTATAATACCCATCAACGGATCCATAAGTATTGTGTTTGTAATCACAAGATCCAGGGAATTTTTGCTTTCTATCCCACTTGCCTGTCCCATTCCATCTCTGATGCTCTTGCCACCGCCAAAAACAAGTTCGTCACCATAAGTTATCAGATCCTTTTCGATCTCTATGATAAGATCTGTATCTCCAAGTCTAACTTTGTCTCCCTTTGTGGGTCCGTACAGCTCCACATATTGTTTTCTAGGAATTTTTAGAACCATGTCTATTTTGATTCCAAGTAGCCTTCTTTCTTTAACTTCAAAAGAGATATTTCTTTCTGTTTATTTGATAGTTTACCATTAACAAGACTGTTAAAACCAAAAACTATTTTTTTCCCACCGTATTCGGTCAATTCTACCATTCTTGAATCACCCGGTTCAAACCGCAGGGACGTTCCTGATGGAATATTTAGGTGAAACCCGAATGTTTTGCTCCTTTGAAACATTAAGGCTTTGTTTGTTTCGAAAAAATGTGTATGAGAGCCTACCTGAATAGGCCTGTCGCCAGTATTTGCCACATTAATTTTTATTGTTTTTCTTCCCACGTTTGCCAGTATTGGATTCTTGGATAAAAAATATTCACCGGGGATCATGTTTTACTTGTTCCATAATTCATACAATAGGATTGTGAACGGTCACTAGTTTGGTACCATCGTCAAAGGTTGCTTCTACCTGGACACTTTGTACCAATTCCGGTACGCCGGGTAATACATCATCCTTCTGTAACACATGTCTTCCAGATTTCATAAGTTCAGAAACTGACCTGCCATCTCGTGCACCCTCAAGAATGTGATCTGATATTAGTGCTACCGATTCAGAATAATTGAGTTTCAAACCTCTTGTTTTTCTTTTTCGTGCAACCTCTGCGCTAATAAAAATGTATAACTTATCAATGTCTCGTGGGGAAAGAAACATTCTAAATTCAGAATTTATTATAAAGTCATATATTTATAATTGATCTCAATTTATGAATTCTGATCAGCGTTCCATGGAGCGTAAAAATATGCAGTTATTTGGTAATGGTGTAAAGAGAAGCTACGGTACTGAAGCCAGAAGATATAATCTTCTTGCTGCAAGATTGATTGCCGATCTTGTAAAGGGTTTTTTGGGTCCCCGAGGACTTGAAAAAATGTTTATTGATATTCTTGGAGAAACGACCGTTACTAAGGATGGTGCAACTTTCCTAAGAAAAATTGACGTAGAACATCCAGCCGCTAAGGTAATAATTGAAGCATCCAATGCGCTAGATAACTCTGTAGGCGATGGTACTACGTCAGTTGTGGTCCTTGCCGGAGCACTTGTGGAAAAAGCAGAAGAATTGTTGGAAAAGGGAATATCGCCAACGATAATTTCAGATGGTTATCACAATGCCTTGCAGATCGCAATTGAAATTGTAAGGATAATCGCTATAGAATCAAGCAATTCTGACAGAAAGATAATGGAATACCTTGTTGATACTTGTTTGAGATCAAAAGCAATTTCTCATATTACTGAAGAGATGATGATTCCCTGTCTTGTTGTTGATGGAGTATGCAAGATTGCTGATTTTGCAAAAGGCTATCTTGAATTAGACGATATAAAAATTGAAGAAAAAATAGGAAACAGTTCTGAAACTGAACTTATTCTTGGAACCGTCATAGACAAGACAATAGATGATCCAGCAATGCCTCGAATTATTGAAAATGCGAAGATTTTGCTTATTGATAACGATATTCAAGATGAACGCACGAAAACTGATGCGGAAATTAGAATTTTTGCTCCTAGCGACGTAGCACTATTCCTTGATACCAAAACTCGTAATTTGATTCAAAAGATTCAAAATGTAATCGAATCCGGTGCAAATGTTATTTTTTCACGTGGAGGCATAGATCCTCTTGCTTTGAATCATTTCGCCAAGAACAGGATCTTAAGTGTCAAAAGGGTTAAGGAAAATGATTTGCTATGGCTGGAAAAGGCTACAGGAGCCAGAGTTGTCAGAGATCTAGATAGGATAAGCAGCACTGATATCGGTTATGCTGCAAAGGTCTACGAAAAAATGGTAGGTGATGACAAAATGGTGTTTGTTAATGGATGTAGGAATCCAAAGTCAATTACATTTCTTTTGCGTGCTAGTTCAAAGAAGATGCTTGATGAGTTTCATCGTACAATCCTTGATTCTATTTATGTTTTGAGAAATTTTATAATGGTGCCAAAAATAGTGCCAGGAGGTGGTGCGGTAGAATCATTCATTGCTCTGTTGGTTAAGGAAAGATCTTATCTATATTCTGGTAAGGAACAGATTGTAATCCAAAAATTCGCAGAAGCCCTTGAAGAGATTCCACTAACAATT
>JAATVM010000066.1 GCA_014523495.1 Nitrososphaerales archaeon TH1920 | reverse complement strand
GAGAACCACAAAAGGGAACGAAAATTGAGTTAGACATTGACGAAATATACTCAAAGGAAATTAGCATTATAACTACATATGCAGCATCAAATAAGGAGGTAAGAGAGGCTATCGAATTAATTTATAGGAAAAAAATAAATGTAAAAAAACTGGTAAGTCATAAATTTATCATAGAAGAATCAAAAGAAGCTATCGAAAGGATATATCAAAGAAAAGATACGATGAAATCTATGATAATCAATCCAAAGACATCAACTAATTTATCTACTCGTATAAAGAAGGATAAATCATGAGTATTTGAAATATCATATTAGATATAAATTTACAAATAGGTAATAATGAATATCATTATGTTATATTGTATTTCATGATCGCATTTTTGAGAAGTTTTAATATCCTTGACAAACAAAGATTATTTCATCATAAAGTAATCAACCTTAAAAAGGATATACATATGCCGCTGTTAAATTACTGCAAATAGAATTCTTTCTATTTCTTTACTTCTATTCCTTTCCAGAAGGCCACATATCCCTTTATTTGTTTGGCTTCCTCTAGTGGATCTGGATAAAACCATGCAGAATCTTTATTTATTTTTCCATCAACCTGAACAGAATAATAATTTGCCATTCCTTTCCAGGGGCACCTTGTATGGGTAATGCTTTCGACAAAAAATTCTTCCTTGATCGAATTAGGTGCGAAATAGTGATTTCCTTCAATGACAATGGTAGTATCACTTTCTGCAATAAGCTTGTCGTTCCAAATTGCTTTCATGATATTTAATTATAGACAGAATATTAAAAGAATTTCTATCCGTTATTATAAGATGAATGGAAAAGATGAAGGTTTAAAATAACCTGACTTTTTAACGTTAAATGAAAATCATTTCACTATAAGATACGTAGTATTAGGTAATGCATAAATACATAAATCAAAAAATAACAATTAATAAAACGTTGTCCTCCAAGAATAGTCCTTTTATTCCTGCCAACCAAGTCTCCAGAACTGAGCTTAATATAGACAAGACGATGGATGCGGTTACAGAGAAGAGCAATCAACAACTCTACATTTAGAGATGAACCATATCCGAAAAGCAGTTGGTATTGGATTGATAACTACAACGGTTCTAGCCGTGGAAATACAACTATAACAGTATCTGCAAATTATATAACAGGAAATTAAGTATTTAAATACTGAGGTAATCTCGGATTCTAATATACTGATATGCAATATATTGTAGATAAATTCAAATCCTTCCACACAAATCCTTTATATTTTTTTGAGGAAAATAATGCTTTAATTGAACATATCTAATTGAAAGCTTTTTTTATCAATTTATTCATATTAATAAATTATCTGGATAAACAAAAAGTCCTGTTAAGTTAAGTAGTGGAAAGAGCTATAGCTGAGAATAACCTCTCATATCCTATTGAGTTTATCCGAACGTGAGGGGACATCCAGCGAGATAACTATGTATGGATTATATTTGTATTTTCTGGGGTTGAGCTTTCGTAATGTATCAAGAGCAATAATAGAACCATTTGTACAGAGAAGTCATGTTGCGGTCTGGGAATGGGTACAAAAGTTCAATCCCAAACAAATCTATCCGTGTAAAAGAGTATCTGCATTTCTGATAGATGAAACAATGGTACAAATCGGAAATACAAGAGCATGGTTATTTATGGGTAGCAGTAGTTGAACCAGTACATAGAGTTGTACTTGGTGTTTACATTTCAAGACATAGGAATATACTTGTTACTGAATACTTTCTACATTTGCTAGTTGAAAAATATGGTAGACATACGGTATATTCAGATGGTGGTAGTTGGTATCCTGAAGCCTGTAGTTCTTTGAAATTGGAACACAGGTTACATTCACCTTATGAAAAGAGTATAATGGAAAGTCATTGAATATGTAAATGAGAGAATAGAAAAATTTGACTTTAATCTATCACATGTCTACAACTGGATTCAATTATTTGTATTCATGCACAATGGTATCAGGAGATCATCTAAAATTTCGATTATTGATGTGCCTTGTAGGAGGTGATACAACTCCTTAACTTAACACCACCAATATTAGATTGGAAACCTTTTTTATCGTTTATTTATGTTCTTTCAATTACATTCTTAAGTGATTTGTTCATGGATTCAAAACTCGCAATGATGTCTTGCTCCATTTTTTTGGCGCAAATTTAACTCCAATCCCAGAAAAGATCTCTTTATTAATAAAATTAACTTCGTTTTTTGAAATTTCATCTATTGTTAATACTCGTTCTCCACTAAAGATTACAGATGAGAAAAACTTTCCATACCATCTTATCTCATGCAGAGGTTCGACCTTTATTACTTCTGGATGATATACTCTATTTTTTCCTCCAACTGTTATCACGTGGACCTCCAACTTTGTTCCAACCTTTGGTTCTCCTGTAATCCTTTGAATTATAGGATTCCATTGAGAATAGTTTTTAAAATCTGAAATTACATTCCACACTTTCTCTGCAGACGATCGAATTTTTATTTCTGCTTTTATCTCCTTCAATGATGCTAGATTTGTAATGAATCATTATTAAATATGCTTGATAAATAAATAAAAAAAATAAAAACTGTTTTTTTTTCAATAGCTTTCCTCATTGCTATGATACATTAACAGTTGTGTAATACATCCTTTGCCTGTTATTGTAAATAGATCTTGAGAATAAATAACAACTGTCTAGACAAACACTCCTCCTTTCCAGTATTGGTAAACTTCAATGTTATCGTCAATTCATTTTTTGTATTAGCGTCATCCTTATTTTTTTATTTTAAGAATCAAAAAATCATCGATTACCTATTATGAAGATATAAAAGCATCAAAGCATTGATAATTGATGAAGCGACAGGGCTTCCTCCTTTTCTTCCAATATTTGTTATACTTGGTACGACAGTTTTTAAAAGTTCTTTTTTAGATTCGAAGGCAGACACAAAACCTACTGGAACTCCAATCACCAAATTTGGCTTTGTTATTCCTTCTTTGACCATTTTTATGGTTTCATACAACGAGGTTGGAGCGTTACCGATAACAACTATTCCGCCATTCATCTCTACTGCAGAACTCCTCATAGCCATTTCTGCTCTAGTTTTATTGTGTTTCTTTGTCTCCTCGGTTATGAAAGGGTCAGATATTTTACAAAAAGATTTCAAATTTAATGTAGTTAAAGAATTCTTGGAAATCCCTGATCTAACCATTTCAACATCTGTAACTATATTACAGCCATTTTTAAATGCATCAAATGCAGAAGCAATAGGATCATAACTGAATATTATTTTTTCAACGCCTGCAAAGTCGAAATCTGCTGTAGCATGTATCACTCTTCTAACTATAGGCCATTCATACTGCTGTTCATATCCGTGATTTCCAATCTCATCCTCTATTATCTTAAAACTTGTTTTTTCAATATCAAAGGATTTAATGGACATCGACCTATTCTCTGCAGATTCATTGATATTATTGGATTCTCGTCTTAGTTTTCTCTCAGTCACTTCTTCTATTTTCAGACTCCTTTGCACGTTCCAATACCAGTTCGACCATTTTTTCATCAACACCTATATGATCTGAAATATGTACATTAGAAAAAGGATATTTCTTTAGTACTTGTTTGATTTCGTTTACAACGTCGCTTTTGATATGGATTCCTTTATGTAGAAAATATGGCATTATCAAAATGACTTTTGGATCTGTCTGAATAATAGACGAGAGTCCCTGTTCTATGTTTGGCAGGTCCAATTCCAGGAAACAGAATTTTACATTTTTATAGATTTGTTTAATTTTATCTACTGTGAAAATGAAAGCTTCTCTTGCTCTTTTATCTGAACTTCCATGTCCTATTACCAAAACATCACAATCTGAATTCTCATATGATATTTTTTTGTCCCTCTTTAATTTCGCAACCCTATTTACAATAATCGATGATAACATATCAGAATAACTCAATGGTTTAGTAATAACTAATTTCAATCCGAATCTTTTAGCTAGTATGGCACTTTGTTTTACAGAATCCTTTAGTTTCATACCTGGATATAGAAAATATGGCATTACTGTAATGAAATCTACATTTTCATCTAGGCATCCTGCTATTCCTTCTTCAATAAAAGGTGGAACAACCTCTAAAAAACAATAGTTTGTATAATGATAGTTTCCTTTCTCCTTTGCAATTTTAGCGATCTCTTCTAATTCGTGTCTTACTTCTGTCTCCTTGCTTCCCCTGTCTATTATTAAAAGAGCTTTACGCATTTTTATTCATAACTCACCTTCGATATAGCTATAGTCAAATTAGGGGGAAATTTTTGTTTCGACACTATTAGACTTCCACGAGAATACAGGAGAGAAGATGCTTCCGAAACACTTGAAACTCCTTCATATTTTTTTACCATCTCAGAAGGGTTTGGAACATCAATCTTTTCTAGCTCTTCCTTATCATAAAGATAAAGTGGAATATTATTTTCCTGTGAGAATTCGGTCAGACCTTTGACATCAATTTTCTTTTTAAGTGAGGTAAGTGCCTTGATGCAAGAAAAACTTAACATATTTTTTTGCAGTACAGATGTTATTCCTTCAAGTATCTCTTTTTTTGTTGTATCCCAGTGAACTCCGACTCCAACTACAAGTGTTTTAGGTCTATATATGACTGACTTTAACAAAATAT
This sequence comes from Nitrososphaerales archaeon TH1920, assembly GCA_014523495.1. Classification (GTDB taxonomy): domain Archaea; phylum Thermoproteota; class Nitrososphaeria; order Nitrososphaerales; family Nitrososphaeraceae; genus TA-21. The sequence continues at coordinate 1,325 of JAATVM010000066.1, read as the reverse complement.
TTGTATCAGTGATTATTTTATCAGAAATAATCAAATTTCCTTTAAATGAATTCTCACGGGTCTCTTCAAGACTCTTCACTATTGTTACATTTTTAGGAAGGTTATTTATATCCCACCAGTTTCGTTCTCCCGAGTCCTGAAAAATTGCCATTTTTTCTTCATTTACCATGAGCGCGCAGGTTTTGGTTACATTTTCAAAGTTTTCTATTTTCCATCCGAATTCGTTACCAAGAAGATCTACAAATATGGTTTTATTCACATCAGCTGCAGTCGTTATAACAGGCGTCGAATTTAGAAAAGATGCAATCTGTCGTGTTAGTGCATTAGCTCCTCCGAGATGACCTGAAAGAGCACTTATCACAAAGGTAGCTTTATCATCTATAACAAGTACAGCAGGGTCGCTTCTTTTGTCTACCAATAAATTCGATATTAGGCGTACAACAGCTCCAAGAGAAAAAATGCAGATCAAGGCATCACTGGATTTGAAGAGATCCACTATTATTTTTGGTACAGGGTCTTTAAACCACGTAATACTTGCAAGATCGTTATCAGTATCAGCATCAGTCCTAAGTTTTTCGGGAATACATATTACTGTTTCGGGAATATTTTTTTTGATAATCCTGGAGATCGTGATACCATTTTTTGTAATTGCAAGGACTGCAATCCTTTCTTTCTCTTTCAACATTTAAAGAATTGGATCTGACAGAAATATTTCTTTCCCCTAAGAGCGTTGTAATATTCCATCTATTCGGTCTTGTAAAATAATACTGATCAGTTTGAGAAATCAATTTTATAACAACAGCTTTAGCTAACCATAACGTTGTACATGTTGTGAAGAATATCTACCTCATGGAAATAAGTACAAAGGAAATGAATGTCCTCCACTGGTTACTTGATAAGGATGCGGAATCAGGGATAACGAGCCAAAATAATCCTTCTAAGAGATAGTGGTTATCCGGTACGAGATAAGAAAAAGTACAAACCGACAAGATAACAACATACGTAAATGACTACACAGATTCAATCAAAAGGTATTGGTGATGGTATCTTCTCTAGAAAAGAATGTATTCCATGTTTGTTAAAGCATACAATGAAATAAGAGAGCATGGATGTATCAATGGTTACTCTCCATGTGAAACTTTTCTTCCTAAAGGAAGATTAAATAATTGAGGGTGGGTCCTAATTCACTAAACAGGCATCATCATTCTTACAGTTTTATCACAAACTCCATCATGTATTTCCTAGGGATGTTACAGTATAACAATATGGAGCAACAACACTAACGATAGTATTACTTCCGTCATATTGTATGAATTTCTTTATCG
>JAATVM010000065.1 GCA_014523495.1 Nitrososphaerales archaeon TH1920 | reverse complement strand
TATAAATAAGACCTAGAAAAAACAGATATATGTAAGTCCCCGGCCGTGTCTGAATTCGAACCATTCATGTAGTAGGGTTCTACTAACTTGGTATTTAGCTTTTTGTTATCATACATCACCTGAAACAATGGAGATTCTACCAGTTAATTTTGGTACAGAACATAAACAAATCTTATCTCATTTGTACATGATGATAAACAAGGGCTATTTAGCAGTACCAGAAAAATATGATAAACTTATTGTATCACTAAGAACTGCACAAGCCAAAGAGTATTCACTTGATAAAGAACAAACTAGTTATTCAGATAGTTTAGATGCATTAAGGTTAAGTCTAAAAGGGTATAATATTAGATAGAAAATGTCTACAGATAATAATAACAACGACAAACAAGAACAGGAACAATTGAAGTTAGATGTATTAAATAAAATATTTGGATGGATAGAAGACAAAGAAACCAAGGCCGTAATGATCAATAAATTTTATAATAATAAAAAACATAGAGCGGCATTAAAAGCATTTTTAGATGACATGGTTAAGGCACTTGATGAAAGTACAGCAGAAACTAACAGCAAAGAAGAAATTAAAAGACAATTATCATATATCACATAACAAACAACTTAAAGTAAAATATGATTAAATGAATGAATGAAACCAAGTAAGAAACCTTTCATAATATTAGTTACAATAATTTATTCGTCATTACATGATTTGTCACCACATGGCTAAGTGAACTTTTGAAATGTCCTGATTGTTGCATACTAATATCGATTGAGTAAAATGTTATATAGAATCACTGGATTTAAGCAGTTAATGGCAGACGATGATCTAAATACGGGGTGTTCCCGCTGTTGGGGTGCTGTAGATTCGGAAACAAAAAATTGTAAAAGTTGTAACGGTCCACAGGAAACCTGCGAATGTAAAATCGTGCCACACTAGGACAAACATAAGCAAGTATAATTAAGAAAAAAATAGCATTATTCGTGTTATCCGTTTCCCAGAGGTTTGTCAATACTTCAGAGTTATGAGATTTAAATTCACAAAGAATAATAGTCGTTATATGGTTTGATTTGTTTAAGGCTTTCATCTCTTTTGATCTATTTCTAATTAAAGATTTCTAGTAAAGTTCCGATTGAATATTCAGTCAAATTCCCTGGATCTTTATATTTTAATTTTTATAGTTCTCGAAAACGCCTTCTTCGCCGTCAGCCATTCTTGGCGTCAGCATCAAATTTAGCCTTACCTTCTTTGTATATGCATTTCAAACACCACCACCTGCCAATTCTAGTTGGGTCATTTAGAGGAACCAACTGATCCACCGAATTTCCACAGTTATCACATATTTTTCCTTCATGATTAATCATTAAATCGACCATGTGGTATGTTAATATTTAAAGATACTTTCCTGAGTGACTCTAAGGGGGATATTAGTGTTATACTGTGGCCAAGGGCAAGTGCCATTTCTTGATCCGATAGTTCATCCGAATTGCTAACAATATGGCACCCGATGAATCTGAAATTGTCCCGATTGAATATTCAGTCATATGCCCTTTGGGTCCAAACCAAGGTTGTCTCGCCTTACCGCAATGGATTATACACACTAGTGTATTGCATCCCACCGAACCAGAATAAAATTTACATGTTTTCAACATACTTCTTGCAAATATTATTAAATTATATTATGTGATTATCGTTACTATAATGAATATTCTGTTCTTTTATTACAATTAGGTATTTCGCAAGTCATTTTTATATCCGCTCTTTAAGTCCCTCACAATTATGATAAACATAATAACGACAGCCACATTTTGGACATTCTTGTTCTTTCATTTATTTATCCTGCAATCTCCTCAGTACAGCCGCAATTTTTACATTGTATTAGTGTTCCGTCTAGTGCTATTGTCATTGTTTCTAAATCTTCACTGCCACATTCATTACACCTCGGTACATGTTGACGTACATCATAATTATAATCGCCTGTATCTATATTAGTCATTTACTTATTTAGTCACCAAAATAATAAGGCCAACTATCAAGGTTGCAGTCGTTAATGTTAATGATATGATAGTCCATTTTGAGAGGTCATGATGTCCCATTACTACTATTTCACTTTACTTCCACTGGTGCTAAAGGAATCTTATTATCCATTGCTACTCTCTTAGCCTTTAGATCTGTATGATACTTTCTCGATTAACTCGATTATTATTTTAATTGCTTAATTCTGTATGACTCCACGATATAGTCCATCGTAGACTTCTCCTTATCAAAGTTCAAAGGATCGGCTCTGTACTGATTAAATGATTTGAATTATTATCATCAACAAATGCTACTTCTAGAATTCCATATCGTTTCCCTTCTTTGTAATCACCTGCGTAAAGAAACGAACAGGCCTTTGATTCCCAATAGTATATTTGTCACATGTAATTGGTTCTACAAGTTTACTTCCTGTAAACTGCTTTACAAGTTGATTATACGCATATTTAGCAAGTTCATTGGGATTCAAGTCCCTGCTACTTTTGAAGACATTTGCTGATACTTGTGATCGGACTTTGGAAGATGACGGGAACCCAGATAAAGTAAAGGCAATAACGAAAAGGCATTATAATAAAGTAAAGAATCATAATCAAAAAGGTCTTAAGGAAAGAACACGTAATAATAATTAATTCGGATAAAAAATGAAAATGACATATGCTAAACAAAAGGTAAAGGTAAAGATACATAGAACTAGCGATTATGACGACAAATACACGGGCATAAGGGATTTTCCTGACGAAAAAGCGATGTTACAGTATGGCTTATCTAAGGTGCATGAAGTCATAATAAAGAAATATACTAAGGATGATGAATTTATGGCAACAGCACGAAAGACTAGGGGCATAAAGTTTGATTACGATATGGAGCTGAACGACTAAACAGGTTCGGACATCAAAGAATCAAAAATGTCTTAAGAAAGGAAAATGCAGGGAGTGTGGGGCTTATAATGGTAATAAATACCAATTAATACCAACATATATATGCCATTGTGTCTAATATAATAACATGGCATCAAATAAAGAAGTAAAAAATAGAGAAACAATCAATATCGCTCTCGACGAAACAAAATCAACAGTTAAAAAGACAACAGATGAGGCATTAAAGGAAATTCCACGCTTTACAAAAGCCGTTAACGAATATCAAGAAGAGACCATTCAAGCAACAAAAGATATTGCAGATAGTTTTCTAGATTCACAAAAAGAGGTTATCCATTCAATGCAATCCTTATGGGTTCCGTACATTGAAAATGTACAAAATTCATATTTGTCATATTGGGGTTCTCCAAAAAGAGTCACAGAAAATTATGCAAGAGCAGTAAGCAATATTACAGACAGTACACTAGTCTCAACCAGATTAGCAAACAATAACATATTTGCAACTATGGAAGTGGTGAAAACATCAGTA
>JAATVM010000001.1 GCA_014523495.1 Nitrososphaerales archaeon TH1920 | reverse complement strand
TAAGCTAGATTCGATAATCATTATGAAATATTATTTTCCAAAAAATGAACTTGAATGAACTTGTTTGAACAGCTCTTCGGCTTCCCTCCCGTATGCGTTTATTATAACTTTACTATCTTTGCATTCAGCTTCAATATAGTAGTATTTTATTCCATTATTCATACGTGTTATTTTTTCCGGAATGATCCTAAATGTGTATTTTTTAACTGTTAAATCCTGAATTAGATCCTTAATATCACTTGGTTCGGATCCTTTATGAACCAAGTTCGAGTTAATCATCAAATTTAATATTCCACCATTACATCATTTCTTAGCTTATTTTACATCAATATTCTAGCAAATCTAGAATTAGTTTCATAACTAATGTCTCTTTTTCAAGAACGTTTCTTTCAAACTCATCGATCGTGTTTGTGGGCATTCGTTCACGAGCCAGTATTTGTCCTAACATTGTATTTCTCATGTTTTTGTAATAAGGCTGAGTTAAATAATCAATATAATAGGCCATTTCTCTTTCATTACTTTCACTGGTCTTCACCTTCATACCAGCTAATTGTTCCAATTCCATTGTATTCATTTTTTAATCAGTTCCTCAAATATGACTGAGTTTAACGAACCAAATTCTATTTTTCTTTTCAATGAAATTCTACAATAATTATGGGCATGATTACAATCCTCTATTCTATCGCATTTACAACAAATCCATGAAATATATTCTTGACAGATATTGCAGGTAGCAATGGGTGTCAAACAGAACCCACATCCTCTGCAAGATTCTTTATTAAACATAGCTTAGAAGACGTAGAGTTACTCTTATTAGAATTGGCGATGGTGATCTTGTAGATCCTAATAGACTATATGGAACTATTTGATGTATCTTGACCGACAACTAATGTTTGACTTGTTGAGACTTAATGATTGGGGAATTCGATTCGTTCTGCTTTTAATTCTGGATTATATTTTTCAACATTATTCTCTTTTATAACTACAAAATGATCAATTGTATTATTACTATCTGAATAATATTCTGCGTCCATTGATTTGCCATCTATTTCAATATTAATACATCCATATCCCTCGTATGTACTTGCAAGATAAGGTTTTTTATCAACACCGTGAATTGATTCACCTCCAGTACCAACAATGACAAAGATGATCCCTGATGGATTATCGTAATGAAACTGTTCGTTGTTTGTTATTATCGGTCTTGATGGTCTGACGTCATTGTAAAGTAGTGGAAATGATCGCTGATAATTATGTGAATGTCCTTGTATTACCAGATCAACATCATATTTTTCAAATAATGGATGATAGGTATTTCTCATGTTTATATTGTCAACTCCATTCCCTGTATAGAAAGGCCTGTGAAAATAAACAATTATCCAATCAATATTTGGATTTTCTTTTGCTCTGACAAGATCCTTTTTTACGAATATGAGTTGCTTAGCTTGGTTATCCTCATTTAGTTCCGTAGATAAAGCAATAAAGTGAGAATTCTGATAATCAAATGAATAGTATTGATTATCCAGATTGAATTTATCCATATATGCACGCAATAATTGGTCATTTGTGTCATGGTTTCCTAAAGCAATTTTGAAAGCTGGACCTACCGAATTTACAATGTTGAGCCAACATTCCGGAGTATTTGCATATGAATAGTCACCCAAGCCAAGATACAACTCAGGTTTCATACTTTTCATCATGGAGAAAGTATTCAATGCTTCGTGTCCGCACCCCCAATCACCCGCAGCCACAAAGTTGAAATGAGGTCCATTACTCTCTTCCGCCTTGGCAGGAACGAAGTAGTACAAATTTCCAAGTAAAGACATGACTAACACATTAACAATTATCAATCTATAATGAGCAGAATTCATCTAGCTATAGCATATCTATCCTGACAAAAAGACTAACCACAAAGCTTTACTGTAGATCTAAATGGTCTTATATGGCTGATATGAATATCATAGACCAAATATAATATCTAGATTCTTTTTATTATTATGAATCAAATCATTTTCCATCTCACAAATCTTAGACTTTATCGTTTCCTTAATCCCATTCTCCATTCAGGTAATAAACAGAGGGTTTTCATCTACTTTTTCATACAATATATTGATAAATATTTATGGTAATGTTATAGTGATCAACATAGTTGACATCTTATGATACCAAAGTTCTGATAATACTCGCAATTTCAATTCTTATTTCAACTATATGTGGTATTTTATTTCCTTCTACGGGAGAGCTTTTTTCACCATACCTCTTGGTAATTCTTGGATTATTGTTATTTTTAAATCTAATCCAACTTGATTTCCAAGATCTAATCTCAACCTTTCAGAGGCCTAAATTTTTATTGATATTGTCTATTGTGAAGGTGATAGTCCTACCAGTAACAATGTATTTTGTTACTAATCAAATATTTCCAAAATATGCATTATCCGTGCTATTATTATCTGGAATTTCTACAGGACTTGGTGCTCCTTTTGTTACCAATTATGTAGGAGGAAGACTTTCTATTATAGTAGGAATGGTAATAATCACATCTCTTATGGTTCCCTTTATATTGCCACCGTTAGTTTATGTTCTTTATAATACTCAATTTTCGATTCCATTATTTGATATGATTTTACTACTAGTAATATCTCTAATTGTTCCTTTATTGGGAAGTGGAATCATAAAAAAATATTTACCCAAATTAGCTACCACTATAAACAATAGCTCATTACCATTATCTATAATTTTAATGGATTTAATTAACTTTACAATATTTTCAAAATTTTCAAGTTATTTCTATTTAGAGTTACCCTTTGTTATTAACACAATTATTCTTGCTTTTGTATTATTTGCAGGATTTGCAGTAACTGGTTATCTTATTTTATATTTGATTAATAAAGATTCATCAATGAAAGACAAAATTTCAGGGCTTATTGCCATAAGTTATGTAAATAATATCTTAGTAACTGTTTTTGCCCAACAATTCTTTGGTTCAGAGATAGCGGCGCTTGCTGCATTTTATAATATGCCTTACTACATAGGAATTATTTTCTTAAAAATTTTTTATTCAAAATTGATCAAGATTAGCAGAGAGTAACATAAAACACATAAAAATTAAAATCCAAATGCATACCATATTAATAACAGTAACTAGAGAAACCAATTATTTTATGGATATTGCTCACAAAAATAAAGTGTATATAACGAGAAAAATACCAGAACCTGGACCGTCCATATTAAAAAAATATTTTCAAACCAATATGAATTTAGGGGTAGACGTATTAGGAAGAGAAAAATTATTCGAAAATGTTAGGGGTGTGGACGCATTAATATGCATGTTAGGCGACAAAATTGACTCAGAGGTCATGGATGCGGCAGGGCCTAATCTTAAAGTAATAAGCTGCTATAGTGTTGGCCATGATCATGTAGATATTTATGAAGCAACAAAAAGGAAAATAGCAGTTACAAATACGCCAAATGTTTTAGCCAATAGCACAGCAGATCTTACTTTTTCGCTAATTCTGACTGCAGCTAGAAATATTGTCAATGCGGATAGATATGTGAAATATGGAAATTGGAAATTTGGGTGGACACCTGATCTCTTTCTTGGATACGATGTGTACGAAAGTACATTAGGGATAATTGGTCTTGGAGAAATTGGAACACTTTTAGCAAAACGTGCAAGAGGATTTGATATGGAAGTAATTTACTACAGTAAAACACGTAAACATAAAATAGAATCAGAGCTGGATATAACTTATGTATCGCTAGAGGAATTGCTACAACGTAGTGATTTTGTTTCTATCCATGTATCGCTAAACAAAGATAGTTTTCATATGATAGATGAATCAAAATTTAAATTAATGAAAAAAACCGCTTTTATAATAAATACTTCGAGAGGTAAAGTCATAAACGAACAACATTTGATTAGCGCCTTAAAAGATAAAGTTATAGCAGGTGCTGCCTTAGACGTCTATGAAATTGAACCTATTTCCAAATCTAATCCATTAACTCAAATGTCACAAACTATATTGTTACCACATATTGGAAGTGCTACTTTCGGAACACGATCTAAGATGGCAGAAGTTGCAGCGAACAATATTGTAAACTTTTTTAATAGAAAAGGAATTGTGCACAAAATAAATAAGATTTAATATTGTTGCATCTGATAATATTGAAACCAGCATAGCAAGCACTCAAATTTATACTCATCTAGTAAAAATATATCAAAATTTAATTTTAGTATCGTTATTCTTCGATTGCAGGTAAGAATTAATTTTTACCGAAAGTCCACATTCTTTATCATTAGGAAAGGGTCCGCATCTAAGAACCCCTGTGCTTTCTATAGTCTGCCTTCTTCTCATGCTCTTCCCTAACATGATGGAGCCTGTCCTTCTCGTGAACAAACTCCTTGCCACATTC
>JAATVM010000064.1 GCA_014523495.1 Nitrososphaerales archaeon TH1920 | reverse complement strand
TCACGACAGTGTTAAATTCTGAACCACCTTGACTAATTGTCCAGCCTAATGGATACTGGATGCTAAATCCATGATCTTTATCGTTGTAAGTCAAAGCCGAAAAATTAGACAAGTATGTAGAATTCGAAATATTTGACGTGGACTTTTTACCAAAGAAAAAGTCACATAGATGCATAGGGGAAACAGTTAAACATTTATCATAAAGTTGCTCGTTTGCACTTAACCCATTTCCATGTTGTGACATTAAGGAAATTATAGAAATTATAGTTATAGTTGTTAGATACAATACTCCAGTTGGACTTAACCTAAGATATAATTTGGTACTCATCAAGAATCCAAGTTACACTGCTAATAATGTTCTTGAATATCTTAATAAGATCTTCCAACATCTGTTTTAAGAACTTAACACAATTTAATTAATAGTATAACCTTTTAGACTTAGCCTTAGACCATCCAGTAAATCATCATATGAAGTTTGTTCCTTATCAAGTGAATATTGTGCAGTTCTTAACGATACAATAAGTTTATCATATTTTTCTGGTATTGCTAAATAGCCTTTGTTTATCATTAAATAAAGATGAGATAACATTTGTTTATGCTCTGTTCCAAAATTAACTTGCAAGATTTCCATTGTTTCTGGAGACGCATCTCTGTAATCATAATCTTGTATTAACTATATACATTACTATAGGGCTAAGTACATAAAATGGATATATTTCCACCACCAGATCAACTACTAAACCCTTTTCCATTCTATGCTCAAATGAGAAAATTTCATCCCATTGCATATGATGACAAAAATAAGATATGGGGAATTTTTCGTTATAATGATATTCAAAACATCCTAACAAATCATAGACATTTTTCTTCAGACTTTCAAAAATTAGTCAATTTTCAACAGGGGCAAATGCGAGAACAAGGACAAAATCAAGTGCATGAGACAAATCAATCCGTAAGACGCAGTCTTCTTACTTCTGATCCCCCTTACCATAAACAGCTGAGAAGTGTCATATCATCTGCTTTTACTTCAAACACCATATGGAAATTAAGACCACGGATTGAAGAGATATGTCATGGTATGTTAGATAAAGTAATTGAGCAAGGCCGCATGGATCTCATAAATGATTTGGCATATCCCTTGCCCGTAACTGTAATCGCAGAGTTACTAGGAATCCCACCCGATGATCGAGATACTTTTAAGAGATGGGCCGACGAATTAATTGGTTCTACTACTAGCAGTAGTAGTAACCTCCCTACAGATAGCAAGTCAGAACAGATATTCAAAAGAGTTCAGAACGAAATGGATTCTTATTTTATCGATATAATTGAAAAGAGAAGAATGAAAAAAGTATCAAGTAAAGATCTCATAAGTAATTTACTCAAAGCAGAAATAGATGGCAATAAGCTCGCCGAAGAAGAAATACTTGCATTTTGTTCCCTTTTACTTTTGGCCGGGCATGTAACAACTGTAAATTTAATAGGTAACATGATACGTTCCTTACTTGAGTATCCTAATCAACTGGAGCAGCTATTATTACTATCGCATAATTACAACCCCGATAAACATAAACTTGACGCGGATAATTATCCTTCCATTTCGTCTGCAGTAGATGAAACGTTACGCTATAGATCTCCTGTTCAGGCATTGATTCGTTTTGCTACAGAAGATGTAGTTATTGGAGACCAGAAAATACAAAGGGGACAAAGATTAATCATTTGGATAGGGTCTGCTAATCATGATGAATCTGTTTTTCATGATGCCGAAAGATTTGATATAGCCCGTAGCTTTAGTAAAAATGCTCATTTAGCCTTTGGTTATGGAATTCATTTCTGTTTAGGTTCTGCCCTAGCAAGTTTGGAAGCCCAGGTGGTTCTAAAAATAATATTGGATAGATTAAAGGATGTGGGATTTGCTGATGAATACAAAGAAGAAACATTAAGACCGCTCTATGGCATATTTTTTCATGGAGTTAGTCAGCTACCACTATCGTTTAAACCTGCCAAGATGAGAGCTCTGTCTTAGGTGAAGATAATACCATTTATTCTTGATATGAGAAGTAAAATTAGTCCATTTCCTAGCAGCGAAGCTTTTCAATCCAGAGTCTAACATGAAGAGTATATAAAATTGATTTTCTAACCTGGTCAAGTGAAATAGAATATGTGGGAGATAGGTAACATACATTATTCCATAATTAATGATATTGGTAAGCAGAAAATTCAAAGCGATATTGCTTTCGATATAGGGCTATCAAGACAGCATATCCAAATGATATTGGCTCAATGTAATAAGCAAATAGAGGATTCAAGTGATAAAAGCATTGGCTCTATGTGATGCTTCAAAAGACGCTAATAGCATCATCAAGGATCAGCTAAAGAATGCCATAAAAATTCAACCAAATGTCAAGAATTTGTGGGTTGTATCTTAAAGGCCGCTATTAGCAGACTATATAAATTACGTAGTCGAATCAGGAGATAATGCAACACCATCATTACTAAAACGGAACTTTCAAGATATTATTTTAGATATTGACACGTTTTTGGAACAAATGAAAGATAGGAGCTTTAGGCTTTTCCACTAATTAATCTACTCCATTTGTGGAATATAGTGTTAATTCTTTTTCTCATGTTTTTGTAGACATATTTTCAACCAAAGTACAATTGAGCAGCAAATTACCAAACGCTGTTTGTTAGAAATGATTCTAAATTACAAGAATCTTAAAGTACGTATTACATGCATAAGCTGTATGAAGCAGGAGGCTATCTCAAAAATAGTAGTAATATTTCCAACGAAAAATGAAGAAGAGACCATTGAACATGTCATAAGAACTGCAAAGAAAAGCCGGCACCATCCAGAAGTTATAGTAGTTGATGCATATTCATCAGACAATACAGCTAGAATAGCTCACGATAATGGTGCAATTGTGATTCAACAGGACAATAGAATGTTCCCTGCAAAAGGAATGGCAATGAAAAAAGGACTTAAGGAAGCTATCAGTTATAATGCAAATATAGTTCTGTTTCTTGATGCAGACATAAAAAATCTAACCCCAGAGTGGGTCGATAAACTGGTAGAAGGCTGTATTAATTGTGACATGACAAGAGGTTACTACCATAGGCGTCATCGAGATGCTCCAGTAACAAAGCTTGTCGCAAAGCCCATGATCCAAATCTTTTTCCCTGAGCTTTCACATTTTGAACAACCATTAAGCGGTGAGGTATGCGCAAGAATTGAGGTCTGGAAAAGATTATTGGATCAAAATCCTCCTGATGGATGGGGAATAGATGCATGGTTTTTGATTGAAGCTGCCATGGCAGGATATCAAATTAAAGAAATATTCCTTGGTACTAAAGAGCACACATCTTTTCAGGACTATCAAGAAGATGTTGGGAAATTGGCCAAGATGGCAGAACAAGTGGAATTCACAATAATAAAAGAGGCCTTCAGGTATGGGAGAATTGATTTACATAAAGATGTAAAAATTTAGGCAGAATTAAATGACTCGCAGTATTTTGCTAGCTTATCCAGTGCCTCAGCCCAACCCTGGTTGTGGCTTTCAATCGAAAAGTTTCCCTTCTCTTTTCCTGTAAACCCAACGTGGGCTAGCTTCACTTTTGTTGTGTTGGGTTTTATCTGCTCCAATTCCCAAGTGACGTAGGTTTCAAGAAAGTCAGGTATATCATCAAATTTCCAGGTGTATGACAGTCTTTTATTAGGAACAAATTCGATAATAGTACCATCCATACAGTAATCTCTATCCAATTTCCAGTTAGGATGCATTTCTTTAAGTGTAACTAACCTGATCTTTCCTCCTACACTGGGCTCCAGACTTGCTTCATCTTGGAACCATTCAGTTATTTTTTCTGGTTCAATTAAAGCATTGAATATCATTTCCGCTCCTGCCTGAATAATTTTTTCTTTTCTAATTCCAGTCTCTTGCTTTTCATTCATCTTTATTGATAACGATCATTCCAAGTTAATATATTTAAACATCAGAGACGGACAAAACAATCCTGCAATCGCATTTTTTGATTTGAATTTTGATTAATGATGATGAAAGGATTATTTATACTGATTGAGTAACAGGTTTCAATTAGATATTTAGTACATAATATTCGCCCTTTTTATTTTTACAAAGTCAAAAGATGGCTGATCTGAAAGTCGTATGACAACATAGATCCGTTCTAGTATGATAAGATATTGAATTGAAATTAATCGAAACTCAACATCTGGTTTCCTAATCAGTTTATAAACAAGATTCACTTTAATAGAGAATTGGCTTGGGATAGATGTCGAAAATGCAATCATACCAGAAGGGCCCATCAGCCTATGTCAGAAGGAAGGAATAATGAGCATGGTTGTTTAATGTGTGATTGTCAGGAATTTGAAGAATGATATCCAAAAACTATGATGGTGCGAAGCATATGTGTTCGTGGTACTGTTAGTTTGTGTATGCCAAAGAACGAATCATTCTCATAAAATCGATAAATACATATTAACAATCAAGTCCTATCAACTGTATGGCATACCGTAGTAGAGAAGAGATTTTTGCCTCAATTCTTAGTACTGCTGGCTCTGGAGCAGGGATTA
>JAATVM010000063.1 GCA_014523495.1 Nitrososphaerales archaeon TH1920 | reverse complement strand
CTGTGTCTACAGTCCAGTTGAATGAGGCCGGTGATGTGCCTCTATTTCCAACCTTATCCTCAGATCTTATCTCTAGTGTATGAGCGCCCTCGCTTAAATTGGTAGAAGTAAACTGTATTGGGCTTGTGCAGACAGTAAAGTTGGAACTGTCTATACTACATTCAGAGTGATCTACTCCTACACCGCTATCGATACTAGAGAACATAAATATCATAGAGTTTGAAGATGTGTTACCACCTACAGTTATAACCTTGTTTTTACCGTCAGTGGCAGAGTCGATAGTGGTTGTAGCTGGGGTTGTGTCTACAGTCCAGGTAAATATTGCTGGTGAGGAGTCCTTATTTCCAACAGTATCCTCAGCTCTTACCTCCAGTGTATACTGGCCATCACCTGACAGACCTGGAAATGTGAATGGGCTAGTACAGGTAACAAAGCTCAAACCATCTATATTACATTCAAAGTGATCTATTCCCACACCACCAGTATCGTTTCCTGAGAATACAAATGTCATTGAGGTAGATTTGGTGGTACCGCCATTAGTTACGGCGCTCTTATTAGCATCTGTAGCAGAGTTTATAGTGGTTGCAGGTGGAGTTGTGTCTACAGTCCAGGTAAATGACGCAGGAGACAAATCTTTATTTCTTGAGTTATCCTCAGACAAGACCATAAAGGTATGAGTACCATCTTTTAGTAACTTGGAAAATGTGAATGGGCTGGTACAGGGAACAAATTTTGAATTATCTATATTACACTCAAAGTGGTTTATTCCTACTCCTTTACCTTCATCACCGCCTGTATCGTTGGCTGAGAATGCAAATGTCATCGAGTTAGACGACGTGTTACCACCTGTGCTTAATGTGGTTCTATTACCATCAGTGGCAGAAATTAAAGTAGTAGTTGGAGAGACTGTATCTACAGTCCATGTAAATGACGCAGGAGACGGATCCTTATTTGTCGAATTATCCTCAGCTAGTACCCTAAATATATGGGTACCATCGCCTATATTCACGGAAGTAAATTGAATAGGACTTGTACAGATGGTAAAGTTAGACTTATCCATACTGCACTCAAAGTGGTCGACACCACCAGTATCCGTACCCGAGAATGCTAATTTCATTGAGGTAGATTTGGTGGTACCGCCATTAGTTACGGCGCTCTTATTACCATCTGTGGCAGAGTTTATAGACGTTGCAGGTGGAGTTGTGTCTACACTCCATGTAAATGATGAAGGAGATGGACTTGTATTTCCCACTTCGTCTTTAGCTCTTAGCTCAAGAATATGAGCACCATCTTTTAGGCTGTTAAATTGAATTGGGCTATTACAGGTGACAAAATTGGAGTTGTCGATACTGCACTCAAATTGATCTATACCAACACCACTGTGATCTGTACCTGAGAATCCAAATGTCATTGCGGTGGATTTGGTACTACCACCATTAATTACAGCGCTCTCATTAACATCCGTGGCAGAGTTTATAGAAGTTGCAGGCGGGGTTGTGTCTACAGTCCATCTAAATAATGCAGGAGACGGATCCTTATTTGTGGAATTATCTTCAGACAGTACCTTTATTGTATGAGTACCGTCTGTGAGGCTGTCAACTAGCAGAGGGCTAGTACAGGTAATAAAGTCAGAGTTGTCTATGTTGCACTCAAAGTGGTCGACTCCTATACCAGTATCGATTCCTGAGAATTCCAATGTTATAGAGTGGGAGGACGAATTACCATCCATAGTAATTTGCTCCTCATGACCGTCAGTGGCAGAGTCGATAGTAGTTCCCGGTGGTGTTGTGTCTACAGTCCATGTAAATGATGAAGGAGATGGACCCATGTTGCCGACATTGTCTTTCGCTCTTACCTCAAAAATATGAGTACCGTCTGTTAGGTTGCTAGATTGGACGGGGCTGGTACAGGCAGTAAAGTTGGAATTATCGATATTGCATTCAAGATGTTCTACTCCCACACCATCAGTATCGTTTCCTGAGAATGTAAATATCATTGAGGTCGATTTGGTGTTACCTCCATTAGTTACGGCGCTCTTATTACCATCTGTGGCAGAGTTTATAGACGTTGCAGGTGGAGTTGTGTCTACAGTCCATGTAAATGATGAAGGAGATGGGCTTGTATTTCCGACATTGTCTTTCGCTCTTACCTCAAAAATATGAGTACCGTCTGTTAGGTTGCTAGATTGGACGGGGCTGGTACAGGCAGTAAAGTTGGAATTATCGATACTGCATTCAAAGATATTAACACCTACTCCTTTACCTTCTTTACCACCGGTATCGTTGGCTGAGAATACGAATATCATAGAGTTGGAAGATGTGTTACCGCTCGTGCCAATAGTAGTTCTGTTGCCATCGGTTGCGGAATCAATAATGGCATCTGGCGGTACAGTGTCCACGGTCCATGTAAATGATGAAGGAGATGGGCTTGTATTTCCGACTTTGTCTTCAGCTCTTATCTCAAAAATATGAGCACCATCTGATATATTGGCAGAGGAATATTTGACGGGGCTTGTGCAGGTAGTAAATGATATACCATCGAGGGAACATTCAAGATGATCTACTCCCACACCAGTATCGTTTCCTGAAAACTCAAGTGTTATTGAGGTCGATGAAGTATTATCATTGTTATCTAGAGTCTGGTTGTTACCATCAGTAGCAGACTTTATAGATGTAACTGGTAATATTGTGTCTACAGTCCAGTTGAATAAGGCTGGAGATGGACCTGTATTACCGACATTGTCCTTAGAGAATATCTTCAAATTATGCCTACCTTCTGTTAGTGTATTGAATTCAAGTGGACTAGCGCAGATGACAAAGTTGGAATTATCGATGCTGCATTCAAAGTGATTGATACCTATGCCTTTACCTTCCTTACCACCGGTATCTGTAGCTGAGAATACGAATATCATAGAGTTGGAAGATGTGTTACCACCAGTACTAATGGCTGACTCATTCCCATCAGTGGCAGTATTAATTGAGGTAACTGGTGGTACTGTGTCTATGGTCCAGCTGAATGATGCAAGTGATAGATCTTTATTTTCAACGTAGTCATGGGCCCTAGCCTCTAGCGTATGAATACCATCTGGGAGGCTGTCAACTAGGAGAGGACTAGTACAGGTGACAAAATCTGAGTTGTCTATGCTGCACTCAAAATGACTCAGACCTACACCACTATCGGTACCTGTGAAAGTGAATGTCACAGAGTTATAGGACGTGTTACCACCAGTACTAATGGCTGACTCATTCCCATCAGTGGCAGTATTAATTGAGGTAACTG
>JAATVM010000062.1 GCA_014523495.1 Nitrososphaerales archaeon TH1920 | reverse complement strand
TTATTCTCAAACTTCAGAAGATGCAAAGAGTCTAAATTGTAAGGATAACAAGGATCAGTCACAATATGTTGGTAATGTTGTCTTGGCCAACAGATCTGGTGGAGTTGGTCCCGTTACTGATGATCTTCCTGGATTTCATTATGTTAAAAAGTTTGATAGAAATGGCACTCTGATTTCTGCTTTTGGTACAAAAGGGACAGGTCCAGGACAATTTTTACATGCTCATGGAATTGCAGTCGATTCCAGCGGAAATGTTTATGTAAGTGATGCAGAAAAATGCAACGTCCAGAAATTTGATAGTGAGGGTAATTTTATTAAGATGTGGGGCACGAAAGGAACAGGTCCAGGACAATTTTTACAACCTGAGAGCATGGCCATAGATTCGAAAGGCAATGTTTTTGTTGCAGATTACGCGGACCAACGTATTCAGAAATTCGATAGTACCGGCAAATTCATTACAATGTGGGGTACTAAGGGAAAAGCTGACGGTCAATTCATTAAACCGTGGGGAATTGCAGTTGATTCAAAAGATAATGTTTATACAAGTGATCAAGATAATCCTGAAGTTCAAAAATTCAGTAGTGATGGAAAATTTTTGACCAAATGGAATTCTTATTCTCCTGGCATGTTATTTGTCCATTTACATGATATAACTGTAGACTCAAAAGATTCAGTTTATGTTACTGATGGTAGAAACAATTCTTATGTCGCAAAATTTGATAATCAAGGTAAATTTATGACAAAATGGGGAGGATACGGATATGGCAATGGTCACTTTGTAGAAGATCATGGCATAGTGACGGATAAGGAAGGTAATGTTTATGTTGTAGACACAAGAAATGTACGTATCCAAAAATTCAACAGTGAAGGTGATTTTGTTACAAAGTGGGGATCACTTGGATGTCGAGATGATCAATTCTTGATTCCACATGATATTGCAATTGATTCTTCTGGAAATATCTATGTTTCAGATAGTGGAAATGTTCATTTTAGAGCAAAAAAAACATGCCAGTCATATGAAAATCAATAGATAAGATGAATGTTTACCATCTACTTGGCGATATAACTCATTATGATCTTTTACTGAGGAACACAGTCTCGTACAAAAAAGTTGAATTCGCATTATGCAATAATAAGAATTGCGCTGATATAATAACTTGAAACGCGTGATATTTCTTTCCTTTGTCATGATGTTCATCTTTTCAGTATCTACATTTCATTTGGTATTTGCTGATTTATTAAGTAATTCATTACGACAACGTATTGGAGATTATGATATTCAAATCAATACTGTTCCTCCAATGCCCATTTTAGGACAAGAAACCAGAATTAATGTAAGAATAACAACAGTTAGTAACGATCCAATAACAGATACACCTATCATGATTAGAATATCTGACGAAAATAAGGAATTAATTAGAACACAACCTATACTTTTGTCAAGTGGACATTACCCATTCAATTATGTATTCAATAGCTCAGGGGTATTTCTCTTTAGCATCGATATTTTAAACAATCTCGAGATTAAAGATTCCGATGATTCAAATAAACAACTTACCTTTGACTTCCCGATACGAGTATCAGGGGCTTTTTCGGCAGAAATAACAACTTTAGCTATTCCGATCACGGCCACGGTCACTGTGATCGGTTCCTTTATAGCTATAATGTTGTTTAAGAAATTCAGGAGTAGTAAAAGAGCTGTCTAAAAGCAGTGAATTTGAGTAGTTTACGATATGCAATATATTGATCATTCGATTCTAATCAAATTCATATTCATCAAGCTGAGAACAATTCCCCGCATAAATATTAAAGATATTTTCCACACCGTCTAGCGTGGATTGATTTATGCTACCATTTGCAACTTCATTACCTATATTTAATGCAGTTAGTGCGTCAAATAATTTTTTAAAATCACTACACGAAATTGTAAACGGATCACCTAGGTCACTAGGTGATATTCCAGAAGTGTTAGCAGAAAGATTGGATCCTAAGCTCGTTCCATTGTTAGTTTTGAAGTCATCATTTTCCTGTGCCAGCAATGGGTAATTCAGAAGAGCCGATTCTGGAGGCAAACCAACAAGTCCTAGCACCAAAAGTCCAATTAAACAAGATGACATGCCGACTACGATCCTTCTATTTGGATTTATTTTATGTCTTATAGTCAATTATCTATGAATATATGCATTCATAGACTATTTAATGATTAGAACGTAAATTATATTAAAAAGTTCTACATATGCAAGATTTAGTCCACCTGGTTTACCATCATCATTGCTAAGATTTTTTTTATTTACTGGTGCAAAGCTCAGCAGCTATATGTTCAGATATCTAGTTGAATACAGCTATCACACATATTCAACTTTGATTTGCTACTATCTGACTCGACAACATCTTTGACGGCTTTTGTACCTAATTTAGCAACCATATAAAGAATATAGCCTATTTTATCTATCAATAAATAAAATCAGCATATGTTAAATTCTTAATTAAATTTGGTATTGTATAATCTCTGCAAATTCAAATTAGAGTAAATTTTGAATTAAAATCCTGAATCAATTCACTCAGATTTAACATTCGATTGTTCATGGAATTTGTGTAAGAACTAGCTACATACTTAAAGTCGAAATACATGTGATAGCTTGTATGGTAGATATTTATATCGTGTTGAACAATTTCAGTAGATCAACATGAATAAAGGAATTTATAGATTATTCTTAATAATTTTTTTCTTGGCAATTTTATTATCTGTGACAAGTTTTTCAATTTTATGGGCTGTTGACATTAAAGGAACGGTAGGAGTAGACAATATCATAGGAACTGTAACCGATGATGACATGAGAGGATTTAGGGGTAATGATATTTTGAATGGACTGTCGGGTAATGATGAAATCCAAGGAGAAGGTGGTAATGATATTTTGAACGGATCCGATGGTAATGATTATCTCTCGGGTGGAGATGGTAGTGATACGCTTGATGGGGGTGTGGGTAGTGACGAACTCGATGGAGGAGATAATCCGGACAAAATATTTGGAGGTGAAGAAAATGATATATTGTATGGTAATTTGGCCAATGACGTTCTTGACGGTGGTCATGGAGATGATCGCCTTTATGGTGGTCCTGGAAACGATACATTAAGCGGTGGCCAGGGAGGAGACTACTTTAGATGCGGTACTGGTACTGACAGAATCACTACTTTTAATCCTGCTGATGGGGATCATGAGTTTGGGGATTGTGAAATAAAATAAAATTAAGATATAGCTAGTTTATTGTGCT
>JAATVM010000061.1 GCA_014523495.1 Nitrososphaerales archaeon TH1920 | reverse complement strand
AATAACTAGCTTTTGAAGATGGCAGACCATAAAATCATAGCACAGGCCTTTGCTTAGCTGGACGCACTTATCCGGAAAGGATACGCCTAGGACTGGGAACCGGAGAGGCTATGAATCATATATTGAGTTGAGTTGTAAAGTTATAAAAGAGTGAATAGAACTGACGTTCGCATTAATGAATTTATTAGCAAAGTATGATCCAAAAGAAATTGAATTTCAAGTTAATTCATACCTTAACAAAATTGGTCAACAATTATTAATCGATAAGGAGTTAACATCTTACAAAGAAATACTAGGATATGTTGAAGGACCTCCTACGCTAAACGGTGAACCACATGTCGGTCATCTGAGAGGACGCATCATTAAGGATGTATGGTTCAGATACAAAACTTTGCAAAAATATAAGGTCGTATTCCGAGCAGGATGGGACACACAGGGATTACCCATTGAATTACAGGCAGAAAAAAATCTAGGGTTAACTGGAAGCAAAGCTGAGAATATCAAGATGGTTGGTATTACTAAGATTGTACAAGCATGCAAAGAATTAATCAAAAACAATGCAGAAAAGTGGATCAAGGTTGATGCCCTCCTTGGTATGTCATTTGATTATGAAAAGGCGTATTGGACCTATACAGATAACTATATTCAAAGGGAATGGCAGGTTCTAAAAAAAGCTTGGGAACTTGGGATTCTTAAAGAATGGTTTAGAGTAGTAGCATATTGTCCTTCATGCCAAACTTCATTGAGTAATGCAGAAGTCAATCAAGGTTACAAGATCCTCGAGGACCCTTCTTTTTATTACAAAATGAGGTTAATCGAGGAAGAAACTTTTCTAATTGTATGGACGACTATGCCATTCACCTTAGTTACTGATGAGTTGATAGGCGTTAATCCTGAATCAGATTATGTCTACATATCAATCGAAAACGAAAGATGGATTGTTGGATATGATAGATTAAACGATTTGATGAATGAACTCAACATTCAGAATTTTAGAGTTGAAAAAATAATAAAGGGTGTAGAACTTGATGGCAAGAAGTACATCCACCCACTATTAGGATTAATTCCAGGACTTAAAGAACTAAGCGATGACAATAAAATCCATTTTGTAGTAGCAGAAAATTTTGTTGACGCAAGTACCGGTAGTGGAATAGTCCATCTATCTCCTGCAAATGGGCAAGAAGATTTTGATATAGCTACCAAACGCAACGTTCCAATATTTGTACCCATTAATGACAAAGTGGAATTTACTGAGAAGGCTGGAATATTTAAGGGGCTTTTTGTGCGCGATTCAGATCTTTTAATCGTTGAAAAAATGAAGGAGGTGGGTGCCTACTTAAAGTTGGGAAGGATCAAACATCAGTATCCAACCTGTTGGCGATCAAATCACAAGGTGGTTTGGCTTGCAAGGCGAGAATATTTTTATATGATTGATAAACTTGGCGATAAACCAATTTCTGCTGTTTCAAATGTCAACTTCTTTTTTGAATCTCCAAAAAATAGGTTTTTGGAAATAATAAAGGAACAAGTCCCTTGGTGCATATCAAGAGAAAGAGTATGGGGAACTCCTCTTCCAATATGGAGCTGTAGTAAATGCGGTTTGAAAGAACCATTGTTTTCTAAAGATGAAATAATCAGGAGGGCATCAGAGTTACCTGATGGAGACCAATTTGAATTGCATCGGCCATGGATAGATAATGTCAAGATTAATTGTTCAAAATGTAACAACGTTATGGTTCGAGAATCTTTTGTTCTAGATACATGGCATAATAGTGGCGCTTCACCTTATGCATCATTTTCGGATGATGAATACAAAAATCTAATACCTGCTGCATTTTTGACAGAAGGAATAGATCAAACAAGGGGATGGGCATACACATTACTTGTGGAAAATGTAATAATGCGAAATGAAGGCATATCACCTTTCGAATCATTCCTATTTCAAGGTCACATTTTAGATGAAAAAGGAAATAAAATGAGTAAGAGCCTAGGCAATGTATTAGACGCAGATGATCTCTTGGTGAAAAATTCCGTTGACGCAATTAGATTCTATTTCATGTGGAAATCTTCTCCAATCGAATCTCTAAGCTTTAGTTTGAGTGAGATGGCTTCTAGACCATACCAAGTGTTAAGTACTCTCTATTATCTACATGTCTACTTAATTCAAAATAGTACCTACGATAATTTTGATACCCGAAAAATAAACATGGATTTTATTGTGAAAAGTAAATATTTTACCCTGACTGAAATTTGGATTTTATCTAAATTACAATCGTTAATTAAAACAGTAACATCATCATTAGATATTTGTAGGTTTAACGAAGGCGCAAAACTTTTGGAGGAATTCATAATTAACAATCTCAGTCAAACTTACGTTCCTATGACTAGGGATGATATATGGGATGACAAAATAGAAACAATAGAACGAAGACATGTGATATATGCAGTACTCGGGTACACCTTATCACAAATCGACATAATTCTTCATTCCTATTGTCCCTTCATAACAAATTATTTGTATTTGCTCTGTTTCAAGAAGAAAGATATTATTTTGCTTGAATCTTGGCCTTCCTTTGATGATAAATTAGTAAACATTGAAGTCGAAAAGGCAATAGACAAGTCAAAACAAATTATCTCTTTGGTTAATTCAGCTAGAATGAAGGCGAAATTTAAAAGAAGATGGCCTGTTAATAGGGTTGTTGTTAGTATACAGGATGAAAATTTTCTTGAATTAAATGAATTATTGGATATATTAAAGAAACAGCTAAATACAAGATCTATAGATATAAAAATTTCAAATTTTAGTAACTTTTTCGAAAAAGTTAATTCTCTATTGACAGAGAATCTTATTGACTTAAATGCGAGACCCAAGATAAACAAAATTGCTCCTCGATTAAAGAACGATTTAAACAAAGCTATCGAAGCATTCGAAAAAACTAATTATAATGATTTATTTGCTCAATTAATGTCAAAAAACAACTTCCATCTAAAATATTCATCCGGTGAAATAGAATTGTCAAAAGATGATGTAGAATTTACCTATGACGGAAAAACACCATACATAATGGTCGAATCAGTGCAGGAAAATATTATTGTATTTATTGATACTACTAGAAGTAGTGAATTGATATCCATGGGTCTAATGAAAGACATTGCAAGAAATATACAACAATTGAGGAAGGAAAAGGGATTTGTACCTACAGAAATATTGTCATACGCCCATATTTCAAACTTAGATCCAGACGATTCATTATCACTTGAAAATCATAAAGACGAATTAGCATACTATGTTAGAGTAAAAAACGTAATCATAACCCGTGATAAATTGGAAGGAATCGAATATAAAGAAATTGAAATAGATGGGAAGAAAATTCTTATCTCTGTACAGTAACGAAGACTGTTCTGAAAATTAGTAATTTTAAATTAACAATATTTTCCAGGGAATTATCCACAATTTTTTCTTAAATGATTTATTTAAAGGGATGTACGACATAACGGCCGTTAACATCTTATTGCAAGGCTATAAGATTTATGTTTAGATTTTAGGACTAGAGGTCAGTGATCCATATTTTAACTCATGCTATAGGTGGTAGGATTGTCAATATCGTGAAATGCAATTGAATTTCGTATTAATTGGTAACTGCTATCATGACAATTACAGGAACAAAAATTTTTCAATATTTTTTCCTCCATTATCAATCCCTTACAATTTCCATGATTATTGTAAATACACATTGAAGATTTCGGCAATAATTGTAAATTAGAGTAACTATTGTATATTTTTTACTATAAATGATATGACAATAATTAAATTATACTTTTCCAATGTTTTTTTGTGGAAGTTTACTCAGAAAAACGGCCATGGGGATCATTTGAAAAATTCAATGAGAATGAACTATGTACAGTAAAATTACTTTACATAAACCCTGGCTCTAGGTTGAGTCTTCAATATCATAATAAGCGAAAGGAATTTTGGAAAATAATTAAGGGTTCTGCAACTGTGGAAATACAGGAAAAGCAATCATCACTTAATGAAGGAGACAAGATCACAATTCCGTCGGGCGCAAAACATAGAATTGCGAGCAAATCTGGATGCACAGTTTTAGAAATTTCTTATGGGATCTTTGATGAAAACGATATTGTAAGAATTGAAGATGATTATGATAGGACGTAGAATTGGATATTAGTATTCATTGAACGAACTGTATAGTATCTCCACTAGTAACCAAGTGAGCTGGATAAGAATAAAATAGGATTATATTTAACGAAATACAAATAAAGCCCTCTTATCGCTTCTAATCTAATGAGCGCAAGTTAGAAACCCCACATGAATATTGTTGTTGTGGGACACGTTGATAATGGTAAATCGACTATTGTTGGTCATTTATTAGTGGATATGGGTGTAATCGATCAAAGAACTATTGATTCTTTTGCTAAAGAATCTGAAGAAACAGGAAAAGGTGATACTTTCAAGTACGCTTGGGTATTAGATAGTATAAAGGATGAGAGAGAGAGAGGAATTACAATAGATCTAGCTTTTCAAAAATTTGAAACTTCAAAATATTTTTACACCTTGATTGATGCCCCTGGTCATAGAGACTTTATCAAAAATATGATTACTGGGGCATCAGAAGCAGATGCTGCAGTTCTTGTGGTCTCCGTAAAGCCAGGAGAAACTGAGGCAGCTACTGATCCAGGAGGACAGGCAAGGGAACATGCATTCTTGTCAAGAACTCTGGGTGTAGGGCAAATTGTAGTTGCATTGAACAAGATGGACGATTCGGGATATTCGGAGGCGCGTTATAATGAAGTCAAGGACATTGTAGAAAAAATGTTAAAGTTGGTAGGGTATAATGTTTCAAAAATAAGCTTCATACCTGTTTCAGGTTGGAAGGGTGATAATTTGCTCAAGAAATCAGAAAATATGCCATGGTATAAAGGACCAACTTTAGCTGAAACACTGGATCTTTTCGAACCACCCGAAAAACCACTAGGAAAGCCACTTAGGATACCAATTCAAGATGTTTATTCCATAACGGGTGTCGGCACAGTACCTGTGGGTAGAGTCGAAACAGGAGTACTAAAGGCCAATCAAAAAGTAGTTGTGATGCCATCTGGAGTTACTGGTGAAGTTAAATCAATAGAAACGCATCACACGCAAATGGAGTCTGCAGAAGCCGGTGATAATATTGGATTTAATTTAAGAGGGGTTGATAGAAAATCGATTAAACGTGGAGACGTAATTGGACCCGTGGATAATCCACCCAATGCTGCAAAAGAATTTGAAGCACAAATAATAATTATCCATCATCCAACCGCAATGGCTCCCGGGTATACTCCTGTGCTTCATGCGCATACTGCTCAAGTTGCTGCAACATTGTCAGATTTTCTCGCGAAAATAGACCCAAAAACTGGTGGGGCCGTTGAAGAAAAACCAAAGTTTCTAAAGACCGGAGATGCCGCGATTGTGAGAATAAAACCTGTCAGACCACTGGCTATAGAAACATTCAAAGAATTTCCAGAAATTGGTAGATTTGCACTGAGAGATATGGGAACAACAATAGCCGCCGGCGTCGTTAAATCTATCGTAGAAAAATACGACCCAAGTGCCAAGAAGTGAGTCCAATTAATGACTCAGGAAGCGCGCATTAAATTAACAAGTACAAATCTTCAGATGCTTGAAAATGTATGCCATGAAATAAAAGGCATTGGTGAGAAGAATGGCATTAAATTTAAAGGACCTCACCCACTTCCAACTAAGAAAATGAAAGTAGTTACAAGAAAATCTCCTTGTGGTCAAGGCACTAATACATGGGATAAATATGAACTAAGAATTCATAGGCGCGTAATTGATTTGGGCGCAGATGATAGATCAATTAGGCAGTTGATGCGGCTAAAAATTCCTGATGACGTATATATCGAAGTTTCCTTGACATAAAAAATTCTACTAATCATTTTCGGATGTCAGTTTTTTAGTCTAGTATAGGAGTTTAGTGGAACATTTAAATTCACAAAGGAATCTGGATTAATAATTTTGGAAAGTATTTCAATACCTGTGATAATTCTTGGGCTAGGTCTACTAAAGTATGAAAGAGCATCAACTGCAAAGACCATATCATCTTGGACGGCTTTAAGAGAATTCCATTCATGATTTTTTTGTAAAGAACCATATTCTCCTAATATCTTATCAATATCAAATCCACAAGGCATCATAATCAGTATATCTGGATCAAATTGAGAAATTTGGGATAATTCGATTTTATGAGATCTCTGCCCAATCTTGCTTATTCCATTAATCCCGCCAGCAATTTCAACCATTTGGGGAACCCAGTGACCGCATAAGTATAGGGGATCAATCCATTCAAGACAAATTACCTTTGGTTTT